>DASQYN010000580.1:0-8527 GCA_035639215.1 Burkholderiales bacterium | reverse complement strand
GTCTTCCCCTTTTCTTGAGCTTTCAAGTTAGGACAAAACGCCAAACGCCGGACGACTAAGTACAAACGTTCAGGAACTTTGCCTTCGCCGGGCTGCGCAATTTGCCCGGTCCGCAAGCAAATCCCGATGCGTCAGGCGGCGGAGAGAGCGGCGAGCGTTTCGCGCCGGTCGGCGAGGCCGTAGCGGCGCTCTCGCGCGACCGGAATGCTGCGCTGCCGGCGGTCGTGGCTGCTATGCCGCCGCTCGCGCTCCCTCGAGCGCGCGCGCCATCCGAAATGGGCGGCGGCGAGCGCGGTGATGGCGTGCAGCCAGACGTCGTGGCCGTAGATCGGCATGAGGCCGAACAGCGTATTCGCCTGCGGGATCGCGCCGAGGACGGCGAGCACGGCGAAGACGACGGCGAGCGCGCGCGCGAAAGCGACCGCGCTGCACTTCTCCGACCATGCGCACAGGCCCCAGAAGCCGAAGGCGATGTGAAGCGCGGTGTGCAGCACATTCACCGGGAAGGCGCCGAAGAGATAGCCGTACAACAGCGCGAACGAGGTGGCCGGCACGTCCGGCGGCGGCGGCACCAGCGCCGCGGGCACGAGACCGACGACGCCCATCGCGAGGTAGATGGCGCCGGCGAGAAGCGCGAAGGAAGAAGCCTTCATGGGTCAGACCTCCACATTGCCGTTGTCCCGCCCGCGCTCGTAGTCGCGCGCCAGGCGAACCGCGCCGTCGCCTTCGACGAGGGCGACCCGGCAACGCGGCTTCGCCGTGGCGAGGCGCACCGCGTGGCGGATCGCCCCCCACTTGCTCGGGAAATAGGCGATCGCCACGCGATTCGCGCCGCGCTCGTTGACGCTCCACACGCCGTCGCGCGTCCGCGCCACGGAAAGCAGCGGCCGGTCGTTCACTGTCCGCCTCCGGGCGCCTCGGCATGGATCACCGCGGGCTTCTCGACCGGTGGCCGGCGGATCTCCTGCTCCAGGCTCGGGCGCTCGCGGCGCGCGTACGGGCCGAGCGCCACCGGCGCGCCGGTCTCGAGCGAGCGGTAGAGCGCCCGGATCACGCGTACGTCCGCGAGGCCTTCCTCGGCGGAAGGCTCGGGGTCGCGATTCTGCAGCAGGCAATCGGAGAAATAGAGCAGCTCGGGCGCGAACTGGTCGCGCTTGGCGAAGCGCCGTTCGCCGACCACCTCGCCCTCGAGCGAGAGGCGGTGCTCGAGCGGCTTGGCGTACTCGTAGGCCGGGTCGACCGCGAGCTCGCCCTTGGTCCCGACCAGGCGGTACTCGGAGACATCGGCCGCGCCGAAGCTGGCGGTGAACGAGGCGAGCCGCTCGTTCGGAAAGCGCAGCACCGCGCTGACCGATTCCTCGACCTCGCCGAGCGCGCCGGCCGCCACGGCGAGCGCTTCGCTCGGCTCCTCGCGGAAGAGCGCGCGCGCGGCGTTGATGCAATAGATGCCGATGTCGTAGAGCACGCCGCCGCCGAGCGCGCGGCTGACGCGGATGTTGCCCGGCACCACCTGCATGGTGAAGGTCGAGGTGAACAGGCGCGGCTCGCCGATCCGCCCGGACCGGGCGATCTCCATCGCCTCGAGGTTGGCGCGCTCGAAGTGCAGCCGGTAGGCCACCATCAGCTTCACGCCGTTCTCGCGCGCCGTGCGCGCCATCAGCTCGCATTGGGCTTCGGTCAGCGCCATCGGCTTTTCGCAGAGCACGTGCACCCCGGCGCGCGCCGCACGCTCGGCGTACTCGGCGTGCAGGCTGTTCGGCAGGGCGATATAGACGGCGTCGATATCGCCGCTTCTCAACAGCGCGTCGTACTGCTCGTAGGCGCAGGCCTTGTCGATCGCGTATTGCCGGGCGAGCTGCTCGCGCTTCAGCGGGTCGCCCGACACGATCGCCGCCAGGCGCGAATTGCGCCGGGCGTTGCCGAAGGCCGGCAGCACGGCCGCCTGGGCGATGTGCCCGCAGCCGACCACCGCGTAGCGGATCAGGCGCTTGGGCATTTCAGGCCGCCCGGCGCTTGCGCGCCTGGCGCCGGGGCTTGTCTTCCTTCGCTGCCTGCTGCGAGCGCTTCTCGACGCTCTTCCTGAGCAGCGCCATGAGATCGATCACCTCGCCGCCCTTGGCCGCGCTCGCTTGCTTCTCGGGCTGGGTGAGCTCCTCGGTCTGTCCGGCCCGGATCTTTTCCTCGATGCGCTTCAGCAGGTCCTCCCGGTAGGTGTCGCGGTACTTCTCGGGCTGCCACTCGTCCGACATGTCTGCGACGAGGCGCAGCGCCATCTCGAGCTCCTTCGCCGTGGCTCGCGCCGTTCCGAGCTGCTCCGGGATGCCGACGTCCTCCGCGCTCTTCAGCTCGGCGTGGTAGCGAAGCATAATGAGCAGGAGCGCCTCGCCCTGCGGCACCAGCGCGGCGAGATCCTGTCGCGAGCGGATCACCACGAGGGCGATGCCGGCCTTGCGCGACCTCTGCATCGCGTCGCGCAGCAGCGCGTACGCCTTCTCGCCGCGGCGGCCGGGTCCCAGGTAATAGGGCGTCTCGTAATACTGGGGCGCAATCTCGGCGAGATCGACGAAGGCAACGATGTCCACGGTCTTCGCCAGCTCGGGGTTGGCGCGGCGAAAGTCCTCGTCCGAGAGGACGACGTAGCGTCCGTCCTCGTACTCGTAGCCCTTCACCACGTCTTGCCAGGGCACCTGCTGGCCGTTCGCCTTGTTGACCCGCCGGTAGCCGACGGGGGCGAGGTCGCGCCGGTCGAGCATCGTCAGGTCGAGCTCGCTCGAGCGCTGCTGCGCCGAGTAGAGCTCGACCGGAACGTTGACCAGCCCGAAGCTGATCGCGCCCTTCCAGAGACCGCGCGCCATGCCCGCCGCGGCTTGCCGGCCCTACTTGGCGCTGGCCGGCGCGCTCCGGGTGGAGCCGGTCGCTGCGGTGCGGTTGCGCGTGTTGTCGGCCTTGGCGTACTTCGCCTTGATGTCGGCTTTCGCGCGCTCATGGTTCGCCTTCGCTTCCTTCTCGCAGGCGCTCTTCGCCTGGCCCTTCTGGTCGTCGCACTTCTCCTTCGCGACCTTGTACTCGTGCTCGGCCTTCGCCTCGTCGACCTTGCGCTGGTGCGCGGCCGAAGGCTGATACTTCTGCTCGAGCTCGGCCTTGGCGACGTTCTCCTTGCCCTTGGCGTCGGCTTCGCAGACATCCTTCTCGTTGCCCTTCATTTCCTTGCACTTCGCCTTGTCGGCCTTGTAGGTCGCCTCGACCTTGTCCTTTTCGGCCTTCATGGTCTTGCGATCGACCTTGCCGTTGTCCTGCGCCTGCGCGGCGCCGGCGAGGGCGAGTGCCACGGCGGCGGCGATACTCAATAGCTTCAGTTGCATGGTTGTCTCTCCAGGGGTTAAGAAAAGCTTCAAGGCCTTCTCAGCAGCCCCGCCACGAGCGAGACCAGGAAAAGGACCACGAACACGACGAACAGGATCTTCGCGATCTCGGCCGCGCCCGCAGCGATTCCGGTAAAGCCGAACACGGCGGCGATGATGGCGATGATGAAGAACGCAAGCGCCCAGCTCAACATGACGAACTCCTCGATAAGTGGTGGTAAAGCTGCCGAAGGGGCAGCAAAGCGCGTGCCGGCGTGTCGCGCCATGCGCCGGACGGCGGGGATGTAATCTTGCGCGGGCACGGTAAGAACTACCGCGTTTCCGCGTAGGTTTTCCGCTACAGCCTGTCCCCGGCATGTCTCCTGCAGCACGCGCAGCGAGCCATGCAAATCGACGACAGCCTTCCGCTCATGCTCTGGACCGCGCGACCGGACCTGTCGTGCGATGGTGTGAGCCGCGCCTGGCAGGACTTCACCGGCATGAGCGCCGAGCAGGCGCTGGGCAACGGCTGGTCGCGCGCCATCCATCCCGAGGACCTGGCGCGCTGGCTCGACACGTGCATTCGCGCCTTCGACGCGCGCGAGCCGTTCACGCTCGAGTACCGGCTGCGGCGGCGCGACGGTCGATACTGCTGGGTCCTCGATCGTGCGGCGCCGCGCCGGCACGAGGGTATCTTCCTCGGCTTCGCCGGCGTATGCCTGGACGTCGACGAGGCGAAGCGCCGGCAGCACGATCTCGCCCGCTCGCTGGAGCGCGAGCGGCGGCTGCGCCTCGCCGTGGAAGAGGCGAGCCGCGCCAAGGACGCGTTCCTCACCGCCGTGCTGAACGAGCTCCAGCCGCCGACGCAGGCGATGGCGACCTGGGCCGGTCACCTGCGCGGGCGCGTCGCCGCGGCGAGCGAAGCGGCGCAGGCGCTCGAGGCAATCGAGCGCAACGCGCGTCTGCAGAATCGCATCATCGGCAACCTGCAGCAGCTCTCGCAGCCCGGGCAGGCGCCACTCGCGCACGCGCTCGACGAGCCGCTGCTGGCGGGCGTGCGTGTCCTCGTCGTCGAGGACGATGCAGCGGCGCGCGAGCTGCTGGTCAAGGTGCTGGGCGTCGCCGGCGCCGAGACCCGCGCGGCCGCTTCGAGCGCGCAGGCGCTCGAAGCGATGGACGAGTGGCGCCCGGATATCGTGCTTTCGGATCTCGGCATGCGCGGCGACGAGGGCTATGTGCTGATTCGCGCGATGCGCTCGCTGCCGGCGGAGCGGGGCGGCTGCGTGCCCGCGGCCGCGCTTACCGTGGCGACCGAGCCGCAGGCGGGCCAGCGCGCCGCCGCGGCCGGCTACGACGCGCAGCTCGCCAAGCCGGTCGAGCCGGTCGCGCTACTCGCGACGGTGGCACGCCTCGTGCAACCCGCCACCCAGTAGCCCCGAGCCGAAAGGACGCCATGAATCGAGAGAAACCCGAGGAGCGCTGGCCGTTCGACCCGATGCAGCCCGGCGACCACGAGCCGGCCCGCCTGCCGGAGGAGCAGGAGCGCATCCAAAAGCGGTCTGGGCACGGTAGCCACGGTACCGAGCCCTCGCCCGACTATCGCAAGTCCGAGGAGCAGCGCAAATGAGATTCCTGCTCGTTGCGGCGGCGCTCGGCGCGAGCGTTGCGCTCGGCCTGAGCGGCTGCGCCGGCTCCGGCGATGCGGCGTCGCACCGCTCGACGGGCGCCTTCACCGACGACGCGGCGATCACCGCGAAGGTGAAGAGCGCCATCGCCACCGATGTCGGCGCGCGCACGGCCGCCGCCGTGAACGTCGACACCTACCGCGGCACGGTGGAGCTCACCGGCTTCGTCGACGACCGGCAGACCGCCGAACGGGCGGCGGCGGCGGCGCAAAAAGTGACCGGCGTTCGTTCCGTCAAGAACTCCATCCGCCTGAAGTCGTCTAGTTAGAAACCTCCCAAGGAGATCAGACATGGCCACCGCCACCGCCAAAGCGGCGGACAAGCTTCATCTACAGCTTCCGCCGCTGCCCTTCCCCGAGGACGCGCTCGCGCCCGTCATCTCGGCCGAAACCGTGCGCTTCCACTACGGCAAGCACCACCGCAAGTACGTCGAAACCGCGAACCAGATGCTCGAGCAGCAGCACGTGCAGGCACAGACCCTGGAGGAGCTGGTGCGCTCCTCGACCGGGAAGCTCTTCAACAACGCCGGGCAGGTGTGGAACCACAATTTCTACTGGCAATCTCTCTCGCCGAGGCCGGGCAAGCCCGGCGGCGCCCTACGCAGCCAGCTCGAGCGCGACTTCGGCAGCTACGAGGCGTTCGTCGACAAGTTCTCCGCCGCCGCGATCGGCCAGTTCGGCAGCGGCTGGGCCTGGCTCGTGCAGAAGGACGGCAAGCTGGAGGTCCTCGCGACGCCGAACGCCGAGTCGCCGATGGCGAAGGGCATCCGCTGCCTGCTGACCGTCGACGTCTGGGAGCACGCGTACTACATCGACTACCGCAACGAGCGCGACCGCTACGTCAAGGCGCTCATCGAGCAGCGCCTGAACTGGGAGTTCGCCGAGCGCAACTTGACCGCTAGATAACTACACCGCCGCGAGCGGGTTGCGCGGATCGAAGTCGCGCCACCCGTCGCGCCATTGGCCTTCGGCCTGTCCGACGTCGCGCGCGTTGTGGGCGCGCAGGATGTCGACCGCCGCGCGGTCGCTTCCCGCACGATCCACGCACACCGCGATCATGCGCCCGCCGTGCGGCTCCACCGGGTGCTCGACGGAAGCGAGGCCGCGGCGCCCGCCGCGGAACGAGGCGAGGGCACCGGCGAAGGCGCCGACCAGGGCGCCCAGCAGAGCGGCAAGCGGGATCGTCGGCCGCCCGAGGTCGATCGCTCCCAGCGCCCCGACCACGAGGCCGATCACCAGGCCGATCGCCGCGCCGATCGCGGCGGCGACGCCGCCCTGACGCGAGCCCTCGCTCGAGTGCGGGGCATCGCCGCCGACCGGCGTCCTCGCGTGCTGCCCCGGCGGGCCGACGTAGAAAGCGTCGACCTCGCCGCGCGAGAAGCCTTCTCGCTTCAGGGCCTCGAGCGCCGCGTCGGCGTCGAGCGAGCGGTCGAACCTGCCTGCGACGATACGAGACCTTGGCAGCGTGGACATCGGCACCTCCCTAAGGTCTAGGCGCCCCGGCGCATGTCGGCCCGGCGCACGTCGACGCTGGGCATGCGCATGAGCGCGCGGTACTTGGTAATGGTGCGCCGTGCAACTCTCAGGCCCTGCTGGGCGAGCAGGCGGGCGAGCTCCGCGTCCGAGAGCGGCGCGCGCGGATCCTCGGCGGCGATCAGCTCCTTCATCACCGCGCGCACCGCGGTGGCGGAAGCGGCGCCGCCGTTCTCCGTGGCGAGGCGGCGCGAGAAGAAGTGCTTGAACTCGAACAGGCCGCGCGGCGTCGCCATGTACTTGTTGTTCGTGACGCGGCACACCGTCGACTCGTGCAGGCCCAGCTCGCCGGCGATCAGCTTGAGCGTGAGCGGCTTCATCGCCACCTCGCCGTACTCGAAGAAGCCGCGCTGCCGGGCGACGATGGCGTCGGCGACGCGCTGGATCGTGGCGAAGCGCTGCTCGATCGAGCGCAGCAGCCAGCGCGCCTCCTGCAGGTGCCGCGCGAGCGACTGGTTGGAGGCGCCTTTGCTCGAGAGCGCGTCCGCATAGGCGCGGTTCAGGCGCACCCGCGGCAGCGAGGCCGGATTGATGATCGCCACCCAGCGGTCGCGCGCCTTCCTCACGATGACGTCGGGCACGACGTAGCGCGCTTCCTGGGGGCCGAAGCGGTGGCCGGGACGCGGATCGAGCGAGCGGATGAGCGCGCGGGCGAGGTGCAGCGTCTTCTCGTCGCAGCCGGCGGCGTGCTGCAGGCGCGCCCATTCGCGGTTCGCGAGCAGGCTCAGGTTGCCCTTCACGATGCGCAACGCCACCTCGCGGACGCGCCGCTCGGCGGCGGCCTCGCCGTCTCCCGCCTCGGGAAGCGCCTGCAGCTGCAGGCACAGGCATTCCTCTAGCGAGCGCGCGCCGACGCCGGCTGGGTCGAGGCTCTGCACCAGCCGCAGCGCAGCGCCGAAGTCCTCGGCGCGCACGTCCTGCTCCGGCGGCACCAGGGCGGCGAGCTCGTCGAAGGAGAGCTTGAAATAGCCGTCGTCGTCTAGGCTGTCAATGATCATCTGCGCGAGCGCGCGGTCGCGATCGCCCATGGGCGAGATCATGAGCTGCTCCCGCAGGTGCTGCTGCAGCGTGGGCTGAGCCTCGGCGGCGCCGCCCCAGTCGTCCTGCTCTCGATCGAGCGAGGCGCCGGAGCCGCCGCCCGGCTCCTGGGGCACGACGATGTCGTCGACGGCTGCCGCGTCGCGCAGCGGCGTCGCCTCGGGGGCTTCCGGATTCTCCTCGAGGAAGGGGTTCGCCGTGAGCGCCTGCTCCATCTCCTGCGCGAACTCGAGCGCGGACATCTGGAGGAGCTTCAGCGCCTGCTGCACCTGGGGGGTGAGCGTGAGATGCTGGCGAAGGCGTAATGCGATGGCGGGGGACATGAGTTTCCTTGTTTGCTGTCCCTCCTACTGCAGGGAACGTGCCAACCCAGGCTCACGGCGCGGCCCCGGCCGGACTCGCCTTCCGCCGCTGTAAGGGCTTCAAACGGGCTGGCAGCAATTACCGCCGCAGGCTCGCGTTTTGCTGTTCGCGCGGCATGGCAGACCGCCTCGAGCGCTATCGCGAAATGCGCGACTTCTCGATCACTCCGGAACCCCGGGGGACGAAGGCGATACGCCGCAGCAAGCAACTGCGCTATTACGTGCAGCGGCATGCGGCTACGCGGCTGCATTACGACTTTCGCCTGGAGCTCGAAGGCGTGCTGAAGAGCTGGGCGGTCCCCAAGGGTCCGAGCCTGGATCCCGCCGACCGGCGCCTCGCCATGCAGACCGAGGATCACCCGCTCGACTACGGCGATTTCGAAGGCGTGATTCCCGAGAAGCAGTACGGCGCGGGCGAGGTGATCCTCTGGGACCAGGGCCTATGGACGCCGGAGGACCGCGATCCGGCGGCGGCGCTGCGCAAGGGCCGGCTGCACTTTCATCTCGACGGCGAGAAGCTGCGCGGCTCCTGGATCCTCACCCGTACGCGCGGCAACGAGGACAAGCCC
>DASQYN010000579.1:0-16254 GCA_035639215.1 Burkholderiales bacterium | reverse complement strand
CATCGGCGATTTGACCGACCTCTGCGCCTATTCGCTGCTCGCGCCGCACATCGACGCCTGCCGGGGCGGAGGCAACTTCATTCTCTTCGGCTCCAATTACCAGGACGTGTTTGCGTTCATCGTCTTGATCCTCGTGCTCGTCTTCCGGCCTTCGGGCCTGCTCGGCGAGCGCGTCGGCGACCGCGCATGAAGAACCTGAAGTGGGCCGGCGTCGCGCTCGTCGCCGGCACGCTCGCCGTGCTGCCTTTCCTGCTCGCTCAGGCGGGAACGAGCTGGGTGCGCATCACCAATTACGCGATCCTCTACTGCCTGCTCGCGCTTGGGCTCAACATCGTCGTCGGCTTCGCCGGGCTGCTCGACCTCGGCTACATCGCCTTCTACGCGGTGGGCGCCTACACCTACGCGCTGCTTTCCAGCCCGCATTTCGGCCTGCATCTGCCCTTCTGGATCATCCTGCCGATCGGCGCGGCGGTCGCCGCCTTCTTCGGCGTGCTGCTCGGCACGCCGACGCTCAAGCTGCGCGGCGACTATCTCGCCATCGTCACGCTCGGCTTCGGCGAGATCGTGCGCATCTTCCTCAACAACCTCTCGCGCCCGGTGAACATCACGAACGGTCCGCAAGGCATCGCCGGCATCGATCCGCTGCGGATCGGCAGCTTCAGCCTTGCGCAGCCGCAGCGCTGGCTCGGCCTCGATTTCAGCGGGCCGGTCAAGTACTACTACGCGCTGCTCGCCCTGCTGCTCGCCATCATCGCCGTGAACCTGCGCCTGCAGGACTCGCGGATCGGCCGCGCCTGGGAAGCGATCCGCGAGGACGAGGTGGCGGCGCGGGCCATGGGAATCAACACCACGCAGCTCAAGCTCCTCGCCTTCGCAATGGGCGCGACGTTCGGCGGCGTGGCGGGAGGCATGTTCGCATCGATCCAGGGCTTCATCTCGCCGGAGAGCTTCGTGCTCGTGGAATCGATCATGGTCGTCTCCATGGTGGTGCTCGGCGGCATGGGCAACGTCTGGGGCGTGATCCTCGGCGCGCTGCTGCTCTCGTTCACGCCGGAGGTGCTGCGCTGGACGGTGGACCCGCTGCAGCGCGCGCTCTTCGGGCGCTCGCTCATCGACCCGGAGGTGATCCGCATGCTGCTCTTCGGCCTCGCGCTGGTGCTGATCATGCTGTTCCGTCCCGCGGGTCTGCTTCCCTCCGCGGTACGCAAACGCGAGCTGACCGAGAGCGCGTCGTGAGCGCGCTGCTCGCCGTCGAAGGCGTCACCAAGCGCTTCGGCGGGCTGCAGGCGCTGCAGCAGGTGTCGTTCGCCATCCGGCCCGGCGAGATCTACGGCCTCATCGGGCCGAACGGCGCCGGCAAGACGACGCTCTTCAATCTGCTCACCGGCGTGTCTTTCCCGGATGCCGGCCGGTTCTGCTTCCTCGGCCGGGACGTCACGCGCCTGCCGCCTCACCGCATCGCCGCGGCCGGCATCGCCCGCACTTTCCAGAACATCCGCCTGTTCGCCAATCTCTCCGCGCTCGAGAACGTCATGATCGGCCGGCATGTCCGCACCCGCGCCGGCGTGCTGGCCGCGGTGCTGCGTGACCGGCGCACCGTGGTTGAGGAAAAGGGCATCGAGCGGCGCGCGCTGGAGCTCCTCGACTACGTGGCTATCCGTTCGCGCGCGAACGATCGGGCAGCCGGCCTGCCGTACGGCGATCAGCGCCGCCTCGAGATCGCGCGTGCGCTCGCCACCGAGCCGAAGCTGCTCGCCCTCGACGAGCCGGCCGCCGGCATGAATCCCGCGGAGCGCCTGGCGCTCGGCAAGCTGATCCGTCGCATTCGCGACGACGGCACGACCGTGCTGCTCATCGAGCACGATGTCCGGCTGGTGATGAACGTCTGCGATCGTGTGCTCGTCCTCGACTATGGCGAGAAGATCGCCGAGGGCGCGCCGGCGCAAGTGAGCCGCGACCCGAAGGTGATCGAGGCCTACCTTGGGGCACCGCGCGCTGCTTGAGATCACGCAGCTCGACGTGCACTACGGCGGGATCCGCGCCGTGAGCGGCGTCGACCTCGAAGTGGCCGAGGGCGAGCTGGTCTGCCTGATCGGCGCGAACGGCGCCGGCAAGAGCTCGACCCTCAAGGCGATCTGCGGGCTGGTCGCTGCGCGCTCGGGGCGCATCGTCTACGACGGCGAGGACATCAGCGCGGCTGCCGTGCACCAGCTGCCGCGCAAGGGCCTCGTCATGGTGCCCGAGGGGCGCGGCATCTTCGCGCAGCTCACGGTCGAGGAGAACCTCGCCATGGGCGCCTACGCGCGCCGCGGCGGCGGCGATCCCGCCGAGCAGTACGAGCGCTTCCCGCGCTTGAAGGAGCGGCGGCGGCAGATCGCCGGCACGCTCTCCGGCGGCGAGCAGCAGATGCTGGCGCTTGCGCGCGCGCTCATGGCGCGCCCGCGCCTGCTGCTGCTCGACGAGCCCTCCATGGGCCTGGCGCCGCTCATGGTGGCGCGAATTTTCGAGCTGGTGCGCGATATTGCCCGCGGCGGCGTCACCATCCTCCTGGTCGAGCAAAACGCCCGGCTGGCCCTGGAAATCGCGAGCCGCGGCTACGTGCTGGAGTCGGGCTCGATCGCCCTCGCCGGCGAGGCGGCCCGGCTGCTCGAGCATCCGCGCGTGCGTGCCGCGTATCTCGGCGAAATAGAATAGGCGGTGTAATGACCACGCTGCTTGTCCTGACTAACGTGCCCGAGCGTGCGGCGGCGGAACGCCTGGCCGACATGCTTGTCGAAAAGCGGCTGGCGGCCTGCGTCAACATCCTCGCGCCTTGCCGCTCGGTCTACCGATGGAAGGACGCCGTGCAACGCGAAGAAGAGCATCCGATGCTCATGAAGACGACCGTGGAGCGCTATCCCGCGCTCGAGCAGGCGCTGCGCGCCGCGCATCCCTATGAGCTGCCCGAGATCATCGCCGTCCCGGCGGAGCGCGGTCTCGCCGCCTACCTGGACTGGGTCGCGGGCGAAACGCGCGCTTGAAGCGCTTTGCTCTCCTCGTCGCGCTTCTCGCCCTGGCGCGGATCGGCGCGGCGCAGGAGCTGCTCGACCCGGAGAAGGCGTTCGCCTTCTCGGCTCGCATGGTGGCCGGGCCGGCGGCGGAAGTGCAGTTCGCCATTGCCCCCGGCTACTACCTCTATCGCGATCGCCTTCGCTTCGCGGTCGAGGGAAATCCTCGCGTCGAGCTCGGCACGCCGCAGTTCCCGGCGGCCCTGCCGCATAAGGACGAGTTCTTCGGCGAGACGCCGATCTATCGCCAGCAGGTCAGCATCCGCATCCCGGTGCGCGGCGAGGGCCGCTTCGACCTCAAGGTGACGTCGCAGGGGTGTGCCGACATGGGCGTTTGCTACGTTCCCATGGAATCGCGCGCGAGCCTCGAAGCGGCGGCGCTCGACGCCCCCGGGCTGAGCGCCGGCCCCGGGGCACCTCCCGCGCAGCCGCGCCTGTCCATCTACGCGAGCGATCTCGACATCGCCCGCCTGCTGGAAGGCAACTTCGCGCTCGCGCTCGGCGGCTTCCTCGTGCTCGGCGTGCTGCTCGCCTTCACGCCGTGCGTCCTGCCGATGATTCCGATCCTGTCGGGCATCATCGCCGGCGAGGGGAAGGGCCTCAACAAGTCGCGAGCCCTTGTGCTCTCGCTCACGTACGTGCTCAGCATGGCGCTTACTTACGCGCTTGCCGGCGTTGCCGCCGCGTACGTCGGCTCGCTCATTGCCGCGTATCTGCAGAACGTCTGGGTACTGGGCGCGTTCGCCATCCTTTTCGTCGCGCTCGCGTTTTCCATGTTCGGCTTCTATGAGATTCGCCTGCCGGGCGTTTTGCACCACCGGCTGCATGCGACGCACGGCAGGCTGCGCGGCGGCCGGCTCGCCTCGGTCGCGGCGATGGGCGTGCTCTCCGCGGTGATCGTCAGCCCGTGCGTCTCGGCGCCGCTCGCCGGCACGCTGCTGCAGATCTCCCGCAGCGGCGACGTCGTGCTCGGCGGCGCGGCGCTCTTCTCTCTTGCCCTCGGCATGGGGCTGCCGCTGATCGCGGTCGGCGTCTCGGAGGGAGCGCTCCTGCCGCGCGCCGGCGCCTGGATGGTCGCAGTGCGCAAGTTCTTCGGCGTGCTGCTTCTCGCCGTGGCGCTGTGGATCCTTTCGCCGGTGCTGCCGGCCGCCGTGGAAATGCTGGCTTGGGCGGCGTTGCTCATCGGCTCGGCGATGTTCCTGCGCGCGCTCGATGCGCTCCCCGCCGGTGCCTCCGGCTGGTGGCGTGCGTGGAAGGGGATCGGCATCGTCGCCCTGGTCGCCGGCGTCGCCCTGGTCGTGGGCGCGCTTGCCGGCAGTCGCGATCCGCTGCGGCCGCTGGCCGGGCTCGTCGGCGGCGCTCGATCCGGCGAGTCGCCCACTCCGTGGCAACGCGTCGCATCGCTCACCGAGCTCGATCAGGCGCTGCGCGGCGCCGGCCGCCCGGTGATGCTCGACTTCTATGCCGACTGGTGCGTGTCGTGCAAGGAAATGGAGAAGTTCACCTTCTCCAACGCGCGGGTGCGCGGCGAGCTCGATCGCATGCTGCTTCTGCAGGCCGACGTCACGGGCGGCACGCCGGCCGACCGCGAGCTGCTAAGGCGCTTCTCGCTTTTCGGACCGCCGGGCATCGTGTTCTTCGACGCGGCTGGGCGCGAGATTGCCGGGCTGCGGGTGATCGGCTATCAGCCGCCCGAGCGGTTCCTCAGGACGCTTGCCGCCGCTCGCCATTGAGGCCCAGAGCGCGCAAAGCGGAGGCCTAGAGCGCGCGAAGCGCCTTCGCTGCGTCGAGAGCGAAGTAGGTGAGGATGCCGTCGGCCCCGGCGCGGCGGAAGGCGAGCAACGTCTCCAGGATGCAGCTCTCGGGAAGCCAGCCGTTCGCGATGGCGGCGCGCAGCATCGCGTACTCGCCCGACACCTGGTAGACGTAGGTTGGGGCGCGGAACTCGTCCTTCACGCGGCGCACGATATCGAGGTACGGCAGGCCCGGCTTGACCATCACCATGTCGGCGCCTTCCGCGAGATCGAGCCCGACTTCCCACAGCGCCTCGTCGGAGTTCGCCGGATCCATCTGGTAGGTCTTCTTGTCGCTCTTGCCCAGGCTCTTCGCCGAGCCGACCGCGTCGCGGAATGGGCCGTAGAACCCGGAGGCGTACTTTGCCGAGTAGGCCATGATTCGGGTGTGGATGTGCCCGGCCTTCTCGAGCGCGGTGCGGATGCGGCCGATGCGCCCATCCATCATGTCGGAAGGCGCGACGATGTCGACGCCGGCCTGCGCCTGCACCAGCGCCTGCTCGACGAGAATGTCGAGCGTCTCGTCGTTGAGAATGTAGCCGGCTTCGTCGATGACGCCGTCCTGGCCGTGCGAGGTGTACGGGTCGAGCGCGACGTCGGTCATGACGCCGAGCGCCGGAAAGCGCTTCTTCAGCTCCGCGACGGCGCGCGGAATCAGGCCGCTCTCGTTGCACGCCTCGCGACCGTCGGGCGTCTTCAGTTTCGCGTCGATCGCCGGAAAGAGCGCGAGCGCCGGAATGCCGAGCTTTAAGCATTGCTCGGCGAGCGGCGCGAGCCGGTCGATCGTCAGGCGCTTGACGCCCGGCATGGAGTCCACGTTTTGCGCGCGGGCTTTCCCGTCGATCACGAACACGGGCAGGATGAAGTTGTCCACCGTCAATAGCGTCTCGCGCATCAGCCGACGCGAGAAGTCATCGTGGCGCATGCGCCGCATGCGCACGCCGGGGAAGCTGCCGTAAGCCTTCATGCCGTCGGGTTTTTTCCCTGAGGGAACTTTTGGGGCGGAGGGCGAATCTTACCTTCAGACGAGTTGATCGTCTCCCGCTTCTCCTCCCTGAGCGGGTGCCTTAATCCAAAGTTAAGGCGTTTTACCCCCGGTTTACATCCCCTTTACCGGGGGTTTTTTATTCTGCCGACCTGCTTGCAGCGACTGCTGCAGCAGGTCGCGTACCGCCTCGACACCTTGTCGCGTAACGCTCGAAAAGAGCGCCACTCGTGCGCCCGGCAAACGCTGGCCCACCGCCGCGAGCACGCGCGCCTGCTCGCTCCGCGACAGCTTGTCCGCCTTCGAAAGCAATGCGACGAGCGGGGCACCCGAGAGCCACCCGACGAGTTGCAGATCGAGAGCGGTGAGCGGATGCCTTGCGTCCATGAGCAGCACCACGGCCTGCAGCGAGGCGCGTCCTTCCAGGTAGCCGCCGACCAGCGAGCGCCACTGCGCGCGGAGCGCAAGCGGTGCGCGAGCGAACCCGTAGCCCGGAAGATCGACGAAGCGCGCTTCGCGCCCGATGCCGTAGAAATTGATTGTCTGCGTTCGGCCCGGGGTTTTGCTCGTGCGAGCGAGGTTCCTGCGGCCGAGAAGCGCGTTGATCGCGCTCGACTTGCCGACGTTCGAGCGCCCGGCGAAAGCGATCTCCGGCGGCCCTTCAGGCGGAAGCTCCGCCAGCGAGCCGGCCGCGCGCTGGAAAGCCGCGTCCGCAAAGCCGCTCATCGCCAAGGCCCGGAATTCTATAAAATCGCGCCTTTCGCATCGAGGGGCACCGCAGATGAATCGCGCATCGGCGCTCGCCGCCGTGCTTGGCGTGGCAGTGAACGTGCTTGGAGGCGCACCCGCGTTCGCCCAGGAGAAGCCGCCCGCCGCCGTCTCGCAGGTCTGCGCCGCCTGCCATGCGGCGGACGGCAACAGCACGGCGCCCGCCAATCCGAAGCTGGCTGGCCAAGTGGCCGAGTACCTCGAGAAGCAGCTGCGCGATTTCAAGCCGGAGCCGGACAAGAAGCCGCGCCGCGAGAGCGCGGTGATGAACGCGATGGTCGCCAATCTCTCCGACAAGGATTTTCAGGCGCTCGCGTCGTACTTTGCGTCGCAAGCGCTAAAGCCCGCTGCCGCCTTGGACAAGGCGCTAGCGGCCCAGGGGCAGAAGCTCTGGCGCGGCGGCGACGCGGCAGCCGGCGTGCCGGCGTGCGCGGGATGCCACGGACCGAGCGGCGCCGGGATTCCGAGCGAGTTTCCGCGTCTCGGCGGGCAATACGCGGAGTATGTCGCGGCGCAGCTGCAGGGGTTCCGCTCGGGCTCACGGGCGAACGACCCGAGCGGCATGATGCGCGGCGTCGCTTCGCACCTGACCGATGCGCAGATCCGGGCCCTGGCCGAGTACGTCGCCGGCCTGCGCTAGCGCGGCGGAATACCGCGCTCGGCCAGGTGTTCTTACGCCAAGGCGGCGCCCATGCCGCTCAAACGCCCACACTTGAGGAGAGCGAAATGAAGAAGAGCGGTACGGCAGCGGTCGCTGCCCTGACACTGGGTCTTGCCGCTGCCGGCGCCATTGCGCAAGTGAAGCCCGAGATCCTGGTGAAGCAACGCCAGGCCGTGATGACGCTGCAGGGCAAGTACTTCGGTCCGCTCGCCGCCATGGCACAGGGCAAGGCGCCCTATAACGCCGATGTCGTGCGGCGCAATGCAGGCTTTCTCGACAACCTGAGCCGCATGCCGTGGGACGGGTTCGACCCGAGCACCAAGGAGGTCAAGAGCAATGCGCTCGCCGAGGTGTTCACGAACCAGGCAAAGTTCCGCGACGCGGCCAATCACCTCGAGAACGAGACGCACAAGCTCTTCGAGGTGAGCCAGAAAGGCGACGAAGGCGCCGTCAAGGCGCAGATCGGCGCGGTCGGCAAGGCTTGCGGCGGCTGCCACGAAAGCTTCCGTCAAAAGCTGTAGCACGTCGCGCGGCTCAGGCCCCGCCTTGGCGGGGCTTTTCGTTTTTTGGCTGCTCGTTGCGCCGGTCCTCGGCCTAGCGCAGGGCGACGCGAAGCGCGGCGCCTATCTGGCGAAGGCGGGCGGCTGCGTAGGCTGCCACACCGAAGCGCGCAAGGACGCGACGCCTTTCGCTGGCGGCCGCGCGTTGAAGACGCCGTTCGGGACGTTCTACGGGCCGAACATCACGCCGCACCCTGAAGCGGGCATCGGGCGCTGGTCCGAGGCCGACTTCGTGCACGCGGTGCGAGAGGGTTTCCGACCGGACGGCGCGCACTACTATCCGGCGTTTCCGTATCCATCGTTTACCAAGATCACGGATGCGGACCTGCGCGACCTTTGGGCCTATCTGCGAAGCCTTCCGCCCAGCGCGCAGCCCAGCCGGCCCCACGAGCTCGGCCTGCTTTACCGCGGCCGCTTCGTGCTCGGCCTGTGGAAGGCCTTCTTCTTCGACCCCGGGCCGTTCTCCCCGGACCCGAAGCAGAGCGCTGCCGTCAACCGCGGCGCGTACCTGGTGCAGGCGCTGGGTCACTGCGGCGAGTGCCACACACCGCGCAATTTTCTCGGCGGGCCGAAGAAGGGACGCTTCCTCGCCGGCGGCCGCATTCCCGACGGCGCGGCCGCCCCCAACCTTACGCCGACGCGCCTTAAGAAGTGGAGCGATGGCGAGCTCGCCGACGTTCTCTCGAGCGGCCTCCTGCCCGATGGCGATGTGCTGGGTGACACCATGGCCGAGGTGGTGCGCAACACGACAAGCCAGCTGACAAAAGTTGACCTCGATGCGGTGATCGCCTACCTGCGCAGCCTGCCGGCGTTGCCCGACGAGCCAAAATAGCGTGGAATAGCCGAGCGGCGCGCCTGTTTTCCGATGGATGAAGCCGAGCGACTCGTCGATCTCATTCCGCGGCTGCGCCGCTACGCGCGGGCGCTGGTCGGCGAGCGCGCCGGCGCCGACGATCTCGTCCAGGACACGCTGGAGCGCGCCTGGTCGAAGCTGCATCTCTACCGGCGCGGCACGGACCTGCGCGCCTGGCTCTTCACGGTGATGCATAACGTCCACGTCAACAAGCTGCGCTCCGCGCGTCCCACCGACCCGCTCGACGACACCATGCCGGAGCTCGCGCAGCGCGCGCCGCAGGCCGATGCGCTGCTCGTCCGCGATCTCGATCGAGCGATCGCGCGGCTGCCGGCCGATCAGCGCGCGGTGCTGCTGCTCGTGACCCTCGAGGAGATGAGCTACGAGGAAGTGGCGCGCACGCTCGGCATTCCGATCGGCACGGTGATGTCGCGCCTTTCCCGGGCGCGGGAGAAGCTGCGCGCCATGATGCTCGGCCACGCGCCGGCTGCCAAGCTCAAGGTCGTCAAGTGAACGAGCCGCTCGTCAGCGAAGCCGATCTCCAGGCGTACGTCGACGGCCGGCTCGATGCCGAGCGCCGCGCCGTGGTCGAAGCTTGGCTCGCGGCGCGGCCGGAGGAGGCGGAGCGCGTCGGCGCCTACCGGCGATTGAGCAACGAGGTGCGCGGCGCGTACCAGGCGATGCTTGTCGAGCCGATGCCCGAGCGCTTCTCTCGCGTGGTAAGGCGGCGCATGCCGCTGCGGCGAGTGGCGCTCGCGGCCGCCTGGATCGCACTCGGCGTGGCGATCGGCGCCGTCGCGACGCTCGAGCTGAAGGCCGGGCGATCCGGCGGCTCCTTCCTTGCCAGCGAATCGGCGATCATGGCGCGCCGAGCGGCGATCGCCCACGCGACGTACTCCCCGGAGGTCCGCCATCCGGTGGAGGTCGGCGCCGGGGATGAAGCGCACCTCGTCGCCTGGCTGTCGAAGCGCCTCGGCGTGCAGGTGCGCGTGCCGAAGCTCGACGAGGCCGGCATGTCGCTCATGGGCGGGCGCCTGCTGCCGGGCGAAAGCGGCCCGGTCGCGCAGTTCATGTACCAGTCGCCGAACGGCCGGCGCCTGACCCTGTATGTACGGCAGGAGCATGCGCGGAACACGGAAACCGCCTTCCGCTACGCGCGGGAGCACGACGTCGGCGTCTTCTACTGGATCGACCGCGACTGCGGCTATGCGATTGCCTCGAGCGACCTCAGCCGCGAGGAGCTGCTGAAGGTCGCCGATCTCGTCTACAAGCAGCTCGAGCCCTGATCAGCGCGCGAGCGCGGCGAGGTCGATCTGCGCGGAAGCGCGCGTATCGGCCTTCGTCACCTTCGCCATGTGCTCGAGCGCGTAGCGATCGTCCGCCTCGGTCTGGGAGGCCACGCAATCGCGCGGGACGATCAGCCGGTAGTCGCGCATGTACGCGTCGTGCGCGGTGAAGAGCACGCAGAAATTCCCGGCTACCCCGGTAAGGATCAGCGTTTGCGCGCCCAGGTGCGCGAGCAGCACGTCGAGCGTGGTGAACTGAAACCCCGAGTGCTTCGGCTTCAGCACGAAGTAGTCGTCCGGCGCCGGGCGCAGCAGCTCGGCGATCGGCCTGCCGGGACAGCCCTTATCGACGACATGGCCGAGGATGGAGCGGAAATCGGAGCGCCAGCGGCCGAAGTTGTCGTTCACATAGACCACCGGCACGCCGGCGGCCCTCGCGCGCTCCTTGAGCGCGGCGATGGCCTTCGCCGCCTGGAGGGCCCGCGGCAGCATGCGCTCCGCGCCCTCGAAATCGAAGGCGTTGACCATGTCGATGACGAGCAGCGCTACTCGGCTTTCGTCGGGCGCGCTGCCGTGCAGGTCGCCCCTAGCGGACGAGCGGCGCATCGCTGGCTTCCTTCAGTGACCTGAACATTCTGACGAGCGCCGGCAGCTGATAGTTCGCGTTGAGGCCGCTCGGATTAGGCAGCAGCCAGACTCGCGCGCCGGCGAGCGGCCCGGGCTGCAGGCCGAGGGCCGCCCGGCGCAGCCCGAAGGCGTGGCAATAGGCGCCCACGCCGAGAAAGGCGACGCACCGCGGCCGATAGCGTCGGACCTTGGCGACGAGGCGGCGTCGGCCGGCGACGAATTCGGCAGGCGACAGCTCGTCGGCGCTCGCTGTTGTGCGATCGACGAGATTGGTCACGCCGTAGCGATAGCGCAGGAGCAGCCCTTGCTCGGCAGGGCTGAGCCGGCGCGGCGTGAAGCCGGCGGCGTGCAGCGCCGGCCAGAAGCGGTTTCCGGGCCGCGCGAAGTGATGTCCGGTGGCGCCGGAGTAGAGGCCGGGATTGATGCCGCAAAAAAGCACCTTCAGGCCGGGCGCGATAACGTCGCGCAGCCGGCGATCGCGCGCCCGCGCGAGTTCGGCGGCGCTAGGCCGGGGTGAGGATGTAGCCGCCCGATTTTTCGTCGGGCTCGAGCCTGACGAGGCCCTTTTTCTCCGCATCTTCGAGCAGGTCCGAGAACGCCCGGAAGCCGTAGTAGGACTCGTTGAAGCCGGGCTTGCGCCGCTTGAGCGCCTGCTTGACCATCGAGCCCCAGATGCGCTCGCCTTCGCCGCGCTCGGCGATGAGCGCCTGCAGGGTCTCGAGCAGCAGGTCGAAGGCCTCCTGCTTCTTGTCCTCGCCCGCGGGGGCGGCCTCGCGTCGCTTCTTCGCGGCGCGGCGCTTCTGCTCTTCCTGGCGCACCAGGTCGTCGTAATAGATGAACTCGTCGCAGTTCGCGATCAGCAGATCCGAGCTCGAGTTCTTCACGCCGACGCCGATCACCGTCTTCGCGTTCTCCCGCAGCTTGGAGACCAGCGGCGAGAAATCCGAGTCGCCGCTGACGATGACGAAGGTGTCGACGTGCGACTTCGTGTAGCAGAGGTCGAGCGCGTCGACCACCAGGCGGATGTCGGCGGAGTTCTTGCCCGACTGGCGCACGTGCGGGATCTCGATCAGCTCGAACGAGGCGCCGTGCATGCCGGCCTTGAACTCTTTGTAGCGCTCCCAGTCGCAGTAGGCCTTCTTCACGACGATCGAGCCCTTGAGCAGCAGCCGCTCGAGCACCTTTTCCATGTCGAACTGCGCGTACTTCGCTTCGCGCACGCCGAGCGCGACGTTCTCGAAGTCGCAGAACACCGCGAGGTTACGCGACTCGGGGCTGCCCGGCATGGGGCGTTTCCTTGGCGCGGGCCCGCGTCAGCCAGGCCTGCAGCCGCTCGAAGTAGAGGTAAACCACCGGGGTGATGTAGAGCGTGAGGAACTGCGACAGCACCAGCCCGCCGACCACCGCCAGGCCGAGCGGCATGCGTGCCGCGCCGCCGGCGCCGAAGCCGATGGCGATCGGCAGGCTGCCCATGAGCGCCGACATGGTGGTCATCATGATCGGCCGGAAGCGGATCAGCCCGGCCTCGTGGATCGCCTGCTCCGCGGGCAGGCCGCCGCGTTGCGCCTCGATGGCGAAGTCGATCATCATGATCGCGTTCTTCTTCACGATGCCGACTAGCATGACGATGCCGACGAAGGCGTACATGTTGAGATCGATGCCGAAGGCCATCAGCGTGAGCAGCGCCCCGAGCCCCGCGGTCGGCAGCCCGGACAGGATGGTCAGCGGGTGGATGAAGCTCTCGTAGAGGATACCGAGCACCAGGTAGATCACCACGATCGCGAGCAGCAGGAGCACGCCCATGCCCTGGAGGGAGCTCTGATACGCCTGCGCCGTGCCGGCGAAAGTGCCGGTCACCGTCTCCGGGACGCCGAGCTCGCGCGTGGCCGCCTGAACCTCCGCGATCGCTTGGGATAGCGACATCCCGGGACGCACGTCGAAGGACAGCGTCACCGAGGTGAGCTGCCCCTGGTGAGTGATCTGCAACGGGCCGACCGCATAGTCGAGCTTCGCCACGGCGGAGAGCGGCACCAGCGCGCCGGTCGAGGAGCGCACGTAAAGCAGGGGCAGCGCCGAGGGATCGGTCTGGTAGCGCGGCTGCAGCTCGAGGATGACCCAGTATTGGTTGGTGGCGGTGTAGATGGTCGAGACCTGGTGCGCGCCGTAGGCGTTGTTCAGCGCCGCCTCGATCGTCTGCGCCGACACGCCGAGCGCCGAGGCCTTCTCGCGCTCGATTTGCACCGTGACCTGCGGGCGCGCGATCTGCAGGTCGCTCGTCACCTCGATGAGGCCCGGCAGGCTGCGCAGCTTCTGCTCGACCACCGGCGCCCAATGGTAGAGCTCCTCGCGGTTCGCGCTGCGCATGACGTATTGATACTGGCTTTTCGTGAGCTGGCCGATGCGGATCGCCGGGACGTTCTGCACGAACACCTTCGCGCCCATGATGTTGGCGAGCTTCGGGCGCAGCTCGCGCAGCACCTGGTCGGCCGGCTCGCGCTGATCGAACGGCTTCAAAGTAATGGTGATACGCCCGAGGTTGAGCGACGGCGAGAAGCCGGTCGCACCGACGAACGACATCGCCGCGGCGACGTTGGGGTTCTCGGCGATGATGTTGGCCACGCGGCGCTGCAGCGCCGACATGGCTTCGAACGAGATGTCCTGCGGGCCTTCGACGAAGCAGAACAGCTGCCCGGCGTCCTCGCTCGGCAGGAAGCCTTTCGGCGCACGCGCGAAGAGCACGCCGGTAACGACGCAGATGAGCAGGAAAAGCGCCATCACGGCACGGCGGTGCCCGAGCGTCCAGCGCAGCGTGACGTCGTAGAAGTTGCGCCAGGCGTCGAAGCCGCGCTCGAACGCCCAATAGAGCCGGCCGTGCCGCGCTTGCCGTTCGTGCGGACGCAGCACGCGGCTGCACATCATGGGCGTGAGCGTCAGGGAGACGAAGCCGGAAATGAGGACCGCGGCGATGATCGTCACCGCGAACTCGTGCAGCAGCCGGCCGAGGATGCCGCCCATGAAGAGCACGGGAATGAACACCGCGGCGAGCGAGATCGTCATCGAGATGATGGTGAAGACGATCTCGCGCGAGCCGTCGAGCGTCGCCTGCAAGACCGTCTTGCCCTGCTCGATGTGCCGCGTGATGTTCTCCAGCATGACGATCGCGTCATCGACCACGAAGCCGACGCACAAAGTGAGCGCCATCAGCGAGATGTTGTCCAGGCTGAAGCCGAAGAGGTACATCACGGCGAAGGTGCCGACGATGGACATCGGCAGCGCCACCGCCGGGATGAGCGTCGCCGACAGGTTGCGCAGGAAGAGGAAGATCACCATCACCACGAGCGCGAGCGCCAGGTACAGGGTGAACTGCACCTCGTCGACCGAGCCGCGGATCGACACCGAGCGGTCGTAGAGCGTGTCGATGTCGACCGCCGGCGGCACTTCCGCGCGGAACGTCGGCAGCAGCCGCTTGATGTTGTCCACCACCTCGACGGTGTTCGTGCCGGGCTGCCGGTAGATCGCCAGCACGATGCCGCGGCGGCCATTGAACGACGCTGCCTGCTTGTCGTCCTGCACGCTGTCGATGACACGTGCGATCTCCTGCAGCCGGATCGGCGAGCCGTTGCGGTAGGCGACGATTATCGGGCGGAACGCCGCCGCATCCTGGAGCTGGCCGGTGGCCTGCACGGCGTACATGCGCTCCTTGCCGTAAAGCGTTCCGGTGGGCAGGTTGACGTTGGCGTTCGCCACCGCCTGCTCGACCTCGTTGATGCCGATGCTGCGCGCCGCCAGCGCGTTGGGATCGACCTGCACGCGCACCGCGTACTTCTGCTGTCCGAAAACCTGGACCTGGGCCACCCCGTTGATCGTCGAGATGCGCTGCGCGAGATAGGTTTCGGCGTACTCGTCGACCGCCGAAAGGGGCATGGTCTCCGAGGTGAGCGCGAGGTAGTAGACCGGAAAGTCCGCCGGATTGACCTTGCGGAAGGAAGGCGGCGCCGGCATGGTGGCGGGGAGTTGGCGTGCCGCGGCGGCGATCGCCGAATTGACGTCCTGCGCGGCCGCGTCGATGTCGCGGTCGAGGCTGAACTGCAGCGTGATGCGGCTCACCCCCTGTCCGCTCACCGAGGTCATTTCGTCGATGCCGGAGATCGTCGAGAACTGGCGTTCGAGCACGGTCGCGACTGCGGAAGCCATGGTCTCGGGGCTGGCCCCGGGCAGCTCGGCCGTGACCTGGATGGTCGGGAAGTCGACGTTCGGCAGGGTCGACACCGGCAGCAGCCGGTGCGCCGCCAGCCCGAAAATGAGGATGCCGGCCATGACCAGCACGGTCATCACGGGCCGCCGGACGAACGGCTCGGAGAAGTTCACGACGGCGCCTCGGCCGCGGGCTTGCCGATCTGCACGCGCGTCCTCGGCGCGAGTCGTAGCTGCCCGCGGGTGACGACGCGCTCGCCTTTGGCAAGGCCCGAGGCGACGATCGCGTGCTCCGAATCGGTGCGCTGCACCTTGATGCGGCGCATCTCGGCGAGAAGATCGTTGTCGATCACGTAGACGAACTGGCCGTCGGGGCCGTTCTGCACCGCCTGCGACGGGATGACGATGGCGTCGTGCTGCTCATAGAGCTGCAGGCGGATGTTCACGAACTGGCCGGGCCATAGCACGGCGTTGTCGTTGGCGAATTGGGCGCGCAGACGGATCGTGCCGGTGCTCGGATCCACGGCATTGTCGATGAAGACGAGCCGCCCCGCGGGATGTGCCGCCGCCGCATCGGTCGGCACGACTTCTACGGCCAGCGGCGCCTGGGCGTCGTACTTGCGGATCTCGGGCAGATACTGCTCGGGGACGGCGAAGTTGACGTAGATCGGCCTCACCTGGTTGATGACGACGAGCGGGTTGACGTCGTTGGCCTTGACCAGGTTGCCTGCCTGCAGGAGGACCTTGCCGACGTAGCCGTCGAGAGGCGAGCGGATCGTGCAGTACTCGAGGTTCAGCCGGGCGTTCTCGAGCGCCGCCTGGCTCGCCTTCGCCGTCGCCTCGGCGGTCTCCGCGTTGGTCCGGATCTGCGCGTAGGCGTCCTTCGAGATGAAGTTCTTCGCCAGCAGCTCCTGGTAGCGCTGCGCCTGGGACCGGGCCTGATCGCGGGCGGCGCGATCGCGAAGCGCATTCGCCTCCGCCTGCCGCAGCGCCGCCTCGTAGGGGCGCGGATCGATGCGAAAAAGCACCTCGCCCTTCTTCACCGCCTGGCCCTCCCGAAAGTTGACCGCGACGATCTGTCCATCGACGCGCGCCTTCACGGCGACGGTGAGATAGGCCTCCACGTTGCCAATCGCCTGCAGGTGCACCGGCACGGTTTCCTGCGTCACGACGGCGACGGCCACGGGGACCGCGGGCGCGCCCTTTGCCGTCTTGCGCGCCTCGCGTGCGCGGCCGTCGGTGCTGAAGTAGGCGGCGAGGCCGGCCGCCGCCACCGCCACGAGCAGCACGCCGGCGATGAGCACTCGGCGGCTGGTTCGGGTCATGGGGACAGCCTCTCTCATCTTGCTGGGCGCTGGATTGTCAACCCGAAAACCGCTCCGCGGCAAACAGCTCTTCCGGCGATTCGCGCCGCCGCACCAGCCGCGCCTCGCGGCCGCTGACGAGCACCTCGGCCGCCCGCGGCCGCGAATTGTAGTTC
>DASQYN010000578.1:0-10761 GCA_035639215.1 Burkholderiales bacterium | reverse complement strand
ATCGATGCCGATGCGCTTTTCCGGCAGGCGAAGATGGATCCGGCGCAGCTGCGCGATCCCAACGCGCGCTACCCGGTGGGCGCGATGCAGCGGCTATGGGTGCTCGCGGCCGAGGCGACGCAGGACCGCTGCTTCGGGCTGGAAGTGGGGCAAGCGTGGCACCTGACCACTTTCCACGCGCTCGGCTATTCGGCGGTTGCCAGCGCGAGCCTGCGCGAGGCGCTGGGTTACCTGGTGCGCTATTCGCGCGTCGTCACGACGGGCGCGCGCTTCGATCTCGTCGACCACGGCGCCGAGGCGGCGCTCAAGGCGACGAGCCTGCTGCCGCCGGAGGCGGCGCTACCCGAGGCGATGCGGCTGGTGGTGCAGGCGGGTGCCGCCGCCATGGCGATCCTCTGCGGTGAGGTGAAGGGCGCGCGCGTCAGCCTGCTGCGCGTCACCTTCAGCCAAAGGGACGAGTCCTGCGGCAGCCGCCTGGAATCATTCTTCCAGTGTCCGATCGCGTTCGGCGCCCCGGACGATGCGCTGGTGTTCGCGGCGGCCGAGCTCGATGCCCCGCTGCCCACCGGCAATGCGCTGCTCGCGCGGATCAACGAGCAGGCGCTCGCGCGCTACGACGCCGCACTGCACTCTGCCCAAGTTGCAGAGCGCGTGCGAGCGCAGCTGATGCGCGCGCTGGCGGCCGGCAAATTCGACCAGGGGACCATCGCGCGCTCCCTCAACCTGAGCCTGCGCAGCATGCAGCGCAAACTCGCCCGGGAGGGCACCAGCTACCGCGAGCTTCTCGATGCCACGCGCCGGCAACTCGCCGAGCAGTACTCGCGCGACTCAACGCTATCGGCGTCCGAAGTCGCTTACCTGCTCGGCTTCGAGGAAGCGAGCAGCTTTTCGCGCGCGATGCGGCGCTGGCAAAAGCCGGCCCGGCATCGCGCGAACCCGGGCGACTAGTGAGTCTGGCGGGAGGACGGTGAGGAGTCCGGGCCGGCGGTCTCGTCGATAAGATCGATGAGCGCGACCAGTTTGCCATCGGGTAGCAGGGCGTCTCCGGTGATCCAGTCGTCGAGGAGGACCAGCGGAACACCCAGGCGGGCGGCCACCTGCACGCGTCCGACGCGCGCCACGATGAGATCGAGCAGGCGCTGGCGCGAATTCCTTCTCATGTCGAGGTAGCTGGCCACCTACTTCTTGAGCGCTTCTTCGAGCGCATCGATCAGGTCGATCAGACGCTGCTCGGGAATCGACTCGTCGCCGCGTATCCAGCGCTCGATGGTAGCCACGGAAATTCGTAGCCGCTTTGCCACCGAGTCCTTGCCCATGTACGCGACCACCAGGTCCAGGAGACGCTTGAGGATGTCCTGTGTCATAGGAGCGGACGGTAGCCAACACCGCCGCCGTGGCGCCAGGCAAAGCGCGCCAATCGCATGGCGCGTTGCGCCAAGCGGGCGTCCGCCTTTAGGAAGATTCCGATTCGCCTGCGGCGATTGATCTGCGTCAAGCGCGCGCCGGCGAGCGATGCCACGCTGTACGCACTCGTCCCGGGAAATGCCATGAATGCTGCGAAGATGGAAAGAGGCCTGATCCTGTTCTTCCGCCTGGCGATGGCGTGGACCTTCCTCTACGCCGGATTGCGCCAGGCGTTGTTCTCGGACTTCAGCGTCGTGCCGTTCCTCCAGCACACCAAGACCTTCCACGACTTCTTCGCCGTGTTCGCCACCGCCCAGTGGGCGCCGGTCACGAGCTTCCTCGTGAAGTGGGGCCATCTGCTCATCGGCCTTTCCCTGCTGACCGGCCTTATGGTGCGTACGAGCGCCGTGTTCGGCATGCTGCTGCTCGGCACGTACTGGCTCGCCCACATGGACTTCCCGTACATCGAGACCAAGGTCAACTTCCTCCTCGACTACCACATCGTGTACATCGCGGTGATCGCGTACCTGATCGTCAAGCAGGCCGGCCACGTGTGGGGCGTCGACGGCTGGCTGGAGAAGCAGCGCTGGATCGTCGAGCATCCCGGGCTGCGCCCGCTGCTCGGCTAGCCGGGCTTTTTTCATTTCCACGGCAGCTCCCCGCCGCTAAGGTAGGCGCAACAACCAACGCCCAAGGGAGGGGCGCCTGCCGCGGGACCGCCTTTCGCCGTACGAGTTCGGGCTCGTCATCGCCACGGCGTTCGGCTCGCCCATTCTCACGTCGGTGATGTCGCTGCTCTACGCCAGGTCGGCGGGCGAGCCGGGAACGTACGAAACGTTCGGCAACACGCACCTCTACGGCCTGCTGATATTCGAGCTCCTGACCGTTCCGGCGGTCGTCGTCATCCTCCACATGCGCGGCTGGCGGCTAAAGGACTTTCCGTGCGTCATCAGCAAGCCGGCCACGATCCTCGGCATGCTCGCCTACGGCGCCGCGTTCGCGATGGGCTGGATCTTCAGCGTTGCGCTGTGGCAGCTCTTCTTCTCCGGCAACCCGGCAATGGAGGGCGCGGCCTATTCGCCCGCGCATCCGCCGAGCCTGGTCGCCGTCTATCTTGTCTCGATCGTCAACCCGGTATTCGAGGAAGCGATCGTCTGCGGCTACGTGCTGCCGGCGCCAAGCTGCCCTTCCACCTCGGTTACGGCCTTCTCCAGGCGTACCTCTACGTACGGTTTCGCAATCTCTGGCCGCTGATCGTGAACCATGCCCTCGCCGACTTTGTTCCGCTCGCCTTCTTCCTATAAAGTAGTTGCCGCAATTCCGGAAATCGCGCGGCCCACAAGAGCCGCACAGAAGGGAAAGTCTTGAAGCTCTTCCAGGGAAGCATCCGGGGCACGGCGACGCCAGGCCCGGGCGCGCCGCCGCCGGGCCTGCTTGCCTTCTACTGGCACTTCGTCAGGCAAGCGAAAGGCTGGTTCGCCGCGATGTTCGTGGCGAGCCTCGCCGTGGCGCTGCTCGACACGGTGATCCCGCTGTTCATCGGCCGGCTCGTGTCGCTCATGGAAGCGGCCGATCGCACGGCGGCGCTCGAGCGGCAGTGGCCGCTGCTCGCCGGCATGGTCGGCCTGGTGCTCGTGGTGCGGCCGCTCGTGCTGCTCTGCGACGTGGCGATCCGCCACAACGCGCTGATCCCCGGCGCGACCTCGCTCATCCGCTGGCAGAGCCACTGGCACGTCATCCGCCAGAGCTGGCCGTTCTTCCAGAACGACTTCGCCGGCCGCATTGCCAACCGGGTCATGACGACCGCGCACGCGCTGCGCGAGAGCACCATGGCGAGCATCCGCGCCGTGTTCTACATCGGCGCGCACGGCGCCGCGGCGTTCGCACTGATGGCGGCGGTGGACTGGCGCCTGGGATTGCCGACGCTCGCCTGGTTCCTCTCCTACAGCCTGTTCCTGCGCTACTTCGTTCCCCGGATGCGCGACCTCGCCAAGGCGAGCTCGGAAGTGCGCTCGCTGGTCATGGCGCGCGTCGTCGACAGCTATACCAACATCCTCACCGTGAAGCTGTTCGCGCGCCTCGCCGACGAGGACGCGTACGTGCGCGAAAGCGTCGAGGAGCACCAGCAGGCGATGGCGCGGCACATGCAGCTCATCACGCGCTTCCATTTCTCGCTCACCGTGATGAACGCGGCGCTGCTCGTCGCCACCGCGGCAATCGGCATCTGGCTCTGGGCGAGCGGCACCGTAAGCGCGGGCGTCGTCGCCACCGCGCTGCCCCTGGCCTGGCAGGTCGCCAACGTCTCGGGCTGGGTGAGCTGGGAGGTCACCGGCATCTTCGAGAACATCGGCGTGGTGCAGGAAGGCATGCAGTCGATCGCCGTGCCCCACACGCACGTCGATCGCGCCGATGCGCGGCCGCTCGAGGTCTCGCGCGGCGAGATCCGCTTCGAGAACGTGACGTTCGGCTATGGCCGCCGGGACGCGCTACCGGTGCTGGATCGGCTCTCCCTGACCATTCAGGCAGGAGAAAGAGTCGGATTGGTCGGCCGCTCCGGCGCCGGCAAGTCGACGCTCGTCAACCTGCTGCTGCGCTTCTACGACCCGGAGCAGGGCCGCATCGCGATCGACGGCCAGGACATCGCCCGGGTGACGCAGGAAAGCCTGCGCGCCGCGATCGGCATGGTGACGCAGGACACCTCGCTCCTGCACCGCTCGATCGCCGCCAACATCCGCTACGGCCGGCCGAGCGCGAGCGACGCCGAGGTGGAGGCCGCCGCGCGCCGGGCGCAGGCGCACGAGTTCATCCTCGGCCTGCGCGACTGGCGCGACAACACCGGCTATGCCGCGCACGTCGGCGAGCGCGGCATCAAGCTCTCCGGCGGCCAGCGGCAGCGCATCGCCCTCGCGCGCGTGCTGCTGAAGGACGCGCCGGTCCTGGTGCTCGACGAAGCCACCTCGGCGCTCGACAGCGAGGTCGAGCTCGCCATCCAGGAGGCGCTGCTCGAGCTCATGGAAGGCAAGACGGTGATCGCGATTGCCCACCGCCTTTCCACCATCGCCCGCATGGACCGCCTGATCGTGCTCGAGCAGGGACGCATCGTCGAGACCGGCTCGCACGCCGAGCTGCTCCGCCTCGGCGGCCATTACGAGAAGCTCTGGCGCCACCAGTCGGGCGGATTTCTCGCCAACGAGCTCGCCGGGGAAGTCGCCGCCGCAGCGCAGCCGCGCCTCAGCGAAGCAGCCTAGGCGCCGCTACTCGGTCGTCTTCACGAGCTTGTAGCCGGCCGGCACCGAGAAGACGCTGTCGTGCATGGGCACGACGCCGAGCTGCTTCACCTCGACGCTGAACGAGACGAGCGGCGCGGGCCCGGCCTTCTCCTCCTTCTTGCCGAAAAGGCCGGTGATGGCGGAGGCGACGTCGGAGGTGCCCGGCTGCGCAGCGCGCTTTTCTTCTTCCTGCGCGCCGCAGGCGTTGCCCTCGAGCAGCCAGTCGATCCGGGTCTGGATCGGGTGGCCCTTCACCTTGTTCAGCTCGTGCGCCGCGCGCTGCAGGGCGGCGCGGTCGCGCGGGCTGAGGCTGTGCAGATAGGCCGTCATCATGCGCACCATGTCGGCGGGGACGACCTGCGCCTCGGCCCGGCCGGGCGCGTGCACGCGCGGCGCGGTGGCCATGAACGCCTTGTCGAACGCCGCCTCGGTCTCCATCGCCTGGCGCATCCGCGCGGTGACCGGCGTCGTCCACAGATCGACGTTCACCGTGCTCGTCGTCGTGCGCTTCTTCGGGTCCTGCAGGCGCACCACCCAGGCCATGCGGTATTCATCGGTATTGAAGCCGTTCAGCGTCTGCTTCTGCCCGGTCGGCTTGACGTCGAACTTCGAGCTGGCGATGTGCATCACGCAGCCTTCCTCGGTCTTCTGCTTCGGCTCCTCGCGCTGCGGCTCGCTCTGCGCCGGCTTCGCCTCGCGCGGCGGCCGGGGACAGCCGTGCACCGGGCACTCGGTGTATTGCCTGCTGGCGTCGTCGAGCGTCCAGCGCACGTTGCGATCGAGCCGCGCTATGGTGGCGTTGCCCCGGCCCATCAGGCGCGTCACGAAAAAGCCGCTGAACGTGCCGGTGCCCTTTCCGACATGCTCGTCGCGCCGCATGCTGGCGCGCACGTAGCGCTTCTCCGTGGTCTCGAACGGAAACGCTCCGGCGATGCCGCTCGAGGAAAGCCGGGTCTCGAAGACCGCGGTCGGGTTCTGCGGCGTGTTGTCGGCGACCGGCTGCGGCTGGCTCGCGCAACCGGCGAGCGCCGCGAGCAGGACGATCTTCCTTAAGAGCATCTTTTCCTCCCTGGTTTTCGGTGTTGCGCGTAATCTTACAAAAACCGTGATCGCCAGCCTCGCCGTCTCGACCGTCGCCTTCTTCGCCACGAGCTACTACGCCAAGCGCTGGCTCGAGGACAACGACGTCCCGCAAGGCGTGACGCGCGGCGCGTTCATCTTCTCCATCGCCCTCGCCGTCGCCTATGGGGTCGGGTGGCTGGTCGACCGCATAGCGTAGAGGCGCGTCTCGCCGCGCTCGGCGCGGCGATCGGCGAGCGGCTGAAGAGCCTCAAGCACACGGTCGCGGTCGCGGAGTCCTCCGCCGGCGGGCTGATCGACGCGGCCCTGGTCGCCGTTCCCGGCGCCTCGGCGTACTACCTCGGCGGCGCGGTCATCTATACGGCGGCAAGCCGCGAGGCTCTGCTCGCCATCGCGCCGGAGGAGATCCGCGGCATGCGCTCGGCCACCGAGCCCATGGCGCAGCTGCTCGCGCGGCGAATACGCGAGAAGCTCGGCGCCACCTGGGGCCTCGCCGAGACCGGCGCGGCCGGGCCGGCGGGAAACCGCTACGGCGATGCGCCCGGCCACGCCTGCATCGCGGTGAGCGGACCGGTGGCGGCGGTGATCACCGTCGAGACCGGAAGCGCCGAGCGCGAGGCCAACATGTGGACCTTCGCTGAGCGTGCGCTCGCGCTTTTGGACTCCTGCCTGCCGCGCAGCCCCTAAGGGGCCGTGAGGCCACGCATGACTTTGGCGAGGCGGCGGTCGGCCAGCGCCTTCTGCTGCGCCGTGAGCGACGAATAGAACGCCGCCCCGGCATCCGCGATGTCTTCCATGGCGGCGAGCCGGTTGCGCTGGGTGTCGACCACGCGCTTGAGCTGCTGCACCGCGTCCAGCTTGTCCTCCTCGGCAACGCGCTTGCGCTCGCGTCCGATATCCGCCGCGAGGGCCTCCACGCGTTGCCGGTAGACGTCCCATCGCGGCTGCTGCTCGGCGGTGAGCTTCAGGTCGCCGCCCAGCTCCTCCAGCGAGACCTCGAGCGCGTCGGGCGAGTCGCGCTGCTCCGAGCCGGACGCTCGTCCACCGCTGCGCGTGCCGCCACCGCGCCTTCCCATGCCGCCGAACTGCGCTCTGGCTTCGCCGACCCCGACCAGCCCGGCAAGGGCCAAGGCGAAGGCCCGGCGCCTCATCTTGGCGCGCCCGGCGGCGGGGTTGCCGGTACGCTCTTCCAGCCCTCGGGGCATTGGCCCACGTACGGGTAATAGCCCTTCGCCGACTCGCAGTAGTACCAGGTTCCCGAGGCCGGTGCCGGCGCCGCGCCGCCACCGGGCGCGGGCGTGCTCGGCGCCTGATCGGGCGGCGGGGCGACGACCTCGTAGCCTGTCGGCTCCTGGACGTAGTACGCGTCGTCGGCGTAGTAATAAGGCACGCCGCCGTAATAGACGACCGAATACGCGGGCGGCAGCACCGGGACGACGATGCCGATCGGCGGACGCACCACGACATAGCGCGGCCCGACGTGCTGGTACCAGACGCCGGAGTGGAACCAGAAGCTGCCGCCACGGAAATGCACGGCGATGTTGCCCGGCGGCAGCACGCTGACCTGATAGCCGATCGCCGGGTAATAGTGGTTGTGGTGGTAGCGGGCGTCGTAGACCCAGTGCGGCGTGCTGTAGCGCGGCTGCTCGTGCGCGCCGCGGCGCGGCTGTGCCTCGGCCTGGGCTGCGAGCAGCAGCAATCCCGCGCAAAGTGCGCCGCCGATGCGCCTCGTCATGCGATTGTCCATTTGTGCTCCTTGCACCGCGCCATCCTAGGCAATCGCTGCGCAAGCTTGCGTCGCCAGTTTGTATCCGTTGGTTACCCGGCGCTTGCATCGGCGTCAGCCGGCCATTGTCAGCGCCGCCTCGGCGGCACTAGAGTGCGCTTTCTCGAGGAGCCCGGCCATCGCCGCCGTTGCCACGCTGGTGCCGCCGCATGTCAAGCCGCCCCGCGCGCCGCTCGGCCGCCTCGCGTTCCTCAGGGCGTTCGTCCGCAATCCGCTCGAAGCGATCCCGCGCGCGGTATACGAGGAAGAGGCGCACGCGGCCGGCGGCCGCCTGTGGGTCAGCTCGCCCTCGCTGGTGCGCACGGTGCTCCTCGACGAACGGGAGAAGTTCCAGAAGGTGGCGCAGATGCGCCTGCTCTCGCCGCTGCTCGGACGCGGCATCCTCACGAGCGAGGGCGCGGAATGGAAATGGCAGCGCCAGGCCGCGGCGCCGATGTTCCGCCAGCAGGACCTGCTGCGCTTCGTGCCGGCGTTCACCCAGGCCGCGCAGCGGCTGGTGCAGCGCTGGCGCGCCTCGCCCGATCCGGTTCGGCCGATCGATCGCGACATGACGCACGCCACCTTCGAGGTGATCTCCGCGACGCTGCTGCCCTCGGCCGATGCCACCGTCGCGCCGGTCGTCGAGCGGTCCATGGCGACGTTCCAGCGCTGGGTGGGCTGGAGCATTCTCTACGCGAGCACCGGCATGCCGGCGTGGCTGCCCCGCCCCGGCATGGCCGCGAGCTCGCGCGCCGTCGCGATGCTGCGCGACGCCGTGCACGCCATGCTTCGCGAAAAGGGGTCAGGAACCTTTTTCGAGGACAACCTGATGCAGCGGCTGATGAGCGCACGCGACCCGGAGACCGGACGCTCGATGGACGAGCGGCAGCTCGTCGACAACCTGCTCACCTTCTATCTCGCCGGCCACGAGACCACCGCGCGGGCGCTCGGCTGGACGCTCTATCTGCTCGCGCGCTCGCCGCAGTGGGCGGCACGCCTCGAGGAGGAGATCGCGCGCGTCACGGCAGGCGCGCCGGTCGCGGCCGAGCACCTCGAGCGGCTCGTCGAGGTGCAGCAGGTGATCAAGGAGGCGATGCGCCTTTATCCGCCCGTGCCCCTGATGGGGCGACAGGCGGTCGTCCGCACGAGCCTCGGCGGGCGCGCCCTCGCGCGAGGTACGACGGTGATGATTCCGATCTACGCCATCCATCGGCACGCGAGGCGCTGGCGCGAGCCCGACACCTTCGACCCAACGCGCTTCACCCCGGACAACGAGGCGAAGCTCGAGCGCTACCAGTACCTGCCGTTCGGCGCCGGCCCGCGCATCTGCATCGGCATGGCCTTCGCGATGATGGAGGCGACGGCGATGCTCGCCACCTTCCTGCAGCACGCACGCTTCTCGCCCGTCGACGGTCACGAGCCCTACCCGGTCGCGCGGGTGACGCTGCTGCCGCGCGGCGGCATGCCGCTCGAGGTCTCGCTGCGCTGACGCGGGCTTTGCCGTACCACAGTTGATTTGGCGCAATATGTGCCAGCCTTGGGCACGCCATCCTGCCCCATGTCCAAGGCGCTCAAGGCGTATATCTGCGCGACGTGCTCGGTCGCTGGCATAGGCCTGGTCCTGCTTCTGCTCAGGTTCATGGGCATCCTGTAGCAGCTAATGAAATGCATCCTGGTCGCGGCGGCTAGATGGCGCGCGCCACGACCTCGCCGCGGTTGCCGAGATGCAAGCTGAGCAGCTCGCGGATCGCGCGCTCGTCGTCGATGACCAGCACCCGTTCTTTCGACCGCCGGAACGAGGATTCCCTCACTGCACCAGCCCCGAGCTCTTGGCGATCTCGAGCACGCGCGCGTGCTCCTCGCGCATCTCGGCCAGCATCTTGTCGGGCGGCGAGTAATCGGCCGCGATGCCGAGCGGCTTGAGGCGCGCCGCCAGCGCGGGCGAGCGGATCACGCGCTCGAGGGCCGGCACCAGCACCCGGGTGACTTCCGGCGGCACGCCGGCGGGCGCGAGAAAGCCCGTCCAGATGCCGAACAGTGGCTGCGAATAGCCGAGCTCGGTGAGGGTCGGCATGTCGGGAAACGCCGGCCACTTGCTCGACAGCGCAAGCCCGCGCACCGCGCCCGACTGGAGGTGCGGCACCATCGTGCCGAGCGCGAGGATCACGCCTTCGATATGGCCGCCGAGCATCGCGGTGAGCGACGGCGCCGCGCCCTTGAAGGGCACCATGACGATGCCGGCGCCGGTGAGCGAGTTGATCGAGCGCACGCAAAAGTCGCCCACCGAGCCCTCGCCGGCCGTGCCGATGCGCACCTTGCCCGGGTTCTTCTTCGCGTAGTCGATCATCTCGCCGAAGGTCTTGAACGGCTGCTGTCCGCCCACCGCGAGGATGGAAGGCGAGCGCATCGCCAGGCCAAGCGGCGTGAGATCGGTGAACGGGTCGTAAGAGGCGATCTTCGGCTCGAGGATCGCGCGATACACGAGCGCGGCGTTGTTGGCGATGACGATGGTGTAGCCGTCCTTGGGGGCCTGCACCACCTGCTGCGTGCCGAGCGCGCCGCCGGCCCCCGGCTTGTTCACCGGCACGACCGGCACCCCGAGCTCCTTCGACAGCGCCTCGGCCATGGCGCGCGCCGCGGTGTCGGTGGCATCGCCGGGCGCGAGCGGAATGACCAGGCTGATCGGCCCCGACGGATAGGGGCTCTGGGCGAGCGCGGGCGCGGACAGCAGCACGGCGAGCGCGGCGCCCAGGCAGGCGCCCGCGAGTTTGCCTTTCATCGCAAATCCTCCTCGGGGGCGATGCTACTCCATCGCCGGCAGCGTCATCACCGCGATCTTGCGTGCGCGGAAGTAAGGCAAGACGACCTGCATCCCGCCCGCATCCTCGTGCACCGACACGTAGCGCGGCTCGGCGCCGCGCGTCGGCAGGTCGAAGGCGGTCCACTGCTTCTTCGCCGGGTCGTAACGCATCACGCGGTCGGCGCCCCACAGGTTCGTCCAGGCGCGATGACGGCTGTCGACGTGGACGTGATACGGCTGCATCCGGCCCGGAAGGTTCACGTACGTCACCGCATGCGTGCGGGTGTCGATGCGCGCCAGGCTCGCGCCCCAGGAGTTGCCGACCCACAGCACGTCGGCGTTCTTGTCGGCGCCCATGCGCCGCGGTCCTTCGGCATAGGGCAGCGGGTTGTTGAAGTCGGGCTGGCTGTAGGTCTCGTAGAACGCCTTGGCCTTCGCCGGCG
>DASQYN010000577.1:0-3995 GCA_035639215.1 Burkholderiales bacterium | reverse complement strand
GCGTCTACCTGCGCATGCCCGGCGAGCGCTACGCCTGCATCGGCGATCTCGCGCTCGGCTGCGGACCGCTGAATGCCCTGGTCGACGGATTCTCGCCGCCGGCGCTCGGCTCGCGCCTCGCCGTCGAGGTGGAATCGCTGTGGACGCCTCCCCGGCCGCCGGACGCGCTCGCCCCGGACCTGCGCGCCCTGCAGGCCGCCGCGCGCGGCCGCGTGCCCGACGACGGCCTCGGCTGCCTGGTCGTCGAGACGCACAACGGCCTGTCGGGCCACGCGCAGCCGGCGCTCGAGGCGATCGACCGCTGGCTGGTCGGCAACGCGCTCGCCGAAGAGGCGGCGATGCTGATCGGGCTGGGGCCCGGCCTCACGCCGTCGGGCGACGACTTTCTCGGCGGCGTGATGCTCGCGCTGCACCACGCACACCGCGAGACGCAGGCGCGCGGGCTCTGGCGCTGGCTCGAGCCGCGTCTCTCGCGCACCAGCGCGATCAGCGGCGCGCACCTTGCCGCGGCGGCCGCCGGCGAAGGCCACGAGGCGCTGCACGCGGCGCTCGCTCATCTCTTCCAGCGCGAGCCGGGGTGGTCCACGGCTCTCGGGCGGCTCGACGCCATTGGTCACTGCTCGGGCTGGGATGCGCTGGCGGGCGCGGTCGCCGTGGCCCGCAGCGCGGCATAGCCGACCTCATCCCGGGTTCATGGCATGGCGCCCGAATGGCACGGTGCTACGCTGCCGTCTGCACAAGAGCCGAGGGGAGGCACAGTGCGAAACGCTCGCTTTGCGGTTGTCTTTCTCATGGCAACCCTGTCCAGCACCGCGACGGCGCAATCGGTCGCGCCGGGTTTCAGCTCTCTTCCGAAGAACGCCACCATCGCCCTGATGCCAGCAGATATCGAGCTCTACTCGATCAGCGCCGGCGGCGTCCCGGAGCCGAAGGCGGACTGGACCGAAGCGGCCCAGAAGAATTTCAAGGCGGCGTTGGACAGGAAGAAGAGCTCCCTGGGGGTGACGCTAATCGACGTGCCGGAGGCGGCGCTCGATGAGCTGACCGAGCTCAATGCCCTGCATACCGCGGTGGCGCGCGCCATCGTTCTGCACCATCTCGGACCGGCGCACCTGCCGACCAAGGAAGGAAAGATGGATTGGTCGCTCGGCGAAGCGGCGGGCGCTGCAAGGAAGGCTACCGGCGCCGACTATGCGCTCTACACCTGGATACGCGATGGCTATGCAACCGCCGAGCGCATGGCCGCCATGGCGGCGGTTGCCGTGCTGACGCTTGGGCGCGCGGTGCCGGGCGGCGGCCAGCAAAGCGCCTATGCCTCGCTCGTCGACCTGCGCACGGGCCAGGTCGTCTGGTTCAACCGCATTCAACGCGCGAGCGGCGATCTCAGGGAGGCGGACAGGGCCGAGGAAACCCTCGACGCACTTCTCGCCAAGTTCCCGGGCGCCAAGTGAAGCGCCGCGCCTTGCTTCGGGCCGGCTGCGCCGGCTGCATCGCCCTCGCCGGCTTCGCGCGGGGGCAGGACGCGTGGCAGCTGCCGCCGCGCTTCGCTCGTCCCGACCCGGCAAGCGACGAAGGCGGCCTCCGGGCCAGCATGGATCGCGCGGAGGCGAGCCTGCGCCGCAGCCCCTTTCGCATACGGGACGCCTCGCTCGAGGGGACTGTGCAAGGCATCGCCTGCCGCCTGGGTGAAGCGCATTGCCCGGACATCCGCGTGTATCTCATGCACACGCCCTACTTCAACGCCTCGATGGCGCCCAACGGCATGATGCAGGTGTGGAGCGGGCTCATGCTGCGGGCCGACAATGAGGCCCAGCTCGCGGCCGTGCTCGGCCACGAGATCGGCCATTACCTCCAGCGCCATAGCCTCGAGCGGCTGCGCGATGCCAAGGCCCGCAGCGCCTTCGCCCAGTTCGCGGGGATGTTCGGCGCCGTCGGCCTCATCGCCGGGTTCGGCGCCGTCGTCGGCATGTACGCCTACTCGCGCGACCAGGAGAGCGAGGCGGACCGTATTGGCGCGCTGCTCATGCACGGCGCGGGCTACGACGTCGGCGAAGCGGCGAAAGTCTGGTCGAACCTGCTGCTCGAGGCGCAGGCGAAGCCGAACGGCAGCAGCTCGAACCCGCTCTTCGCAACGCACCCGCCGCCCGAGGACCGGGAAACGGTGCTCCGGGACCTGACTGCACGCTATCCCGGCGGCAGGAGCGAGGCGCGGTCCTGGCAGAGCAGCCTCGCGCCGTTTCTACGGGAATGGCTCAACGACGAAATCAAGCGTGGGCAACACGAAGAGAGCCTCGCTTTCCTTTCGCGCGCCGTCACGCGCAGCGCCGGCAGGGCGGAATACCTGTTCGCGCGCGGCGAGGTTTACCGCTTGCGGGCGCGCGAAAGCGATTTCGACCAGGACTCGGCGCTCGAGGATTTCCGGGCGGCCATCGCGGCCGGCCGCGAGCCGCCCCAGACCCACCGCAGCCTCGGCCTGATCTACCGCACGCGCAAGGACGCCGCCGCCGCGCAGGCGAGCTTCGCGCGCTATCTCGAGCTCGCGCCTCAGGCGCCCGATGCGGCGATGGTGCGCGCTTATATCGAGGAGCTACGCACGTGAGACATTGCTTTGCGATTCTGATTGCTGCGGCGCTCGCCGCGTGCGCGCCGATGGCGCAGAAAGTCGACAGCGGTAATAAGACCGTGGGCGAGCGCCTGGTGCTCAAGCCCGACAGCGCGTGGAACGAGCTGACCGGCGAGCCGCCAGCGCACGTGTGGACGCAGGAGGGAGTCCCCATCGATCGGCTGCTCATCTACTCGGGCGTGAAGGACGGCGAAGCGATCCACCCCACCGCGAGCGGCAGCACGGCGAAGAGCTTCGTTTTTCGCTCCACGATGCAGGGCGACGAGATCGCCGCGCTGTTCGAGGGAATGCTGACCCGCGATCAGTCGACGTTCACGCTCGTGAAGCTCGAGCCGGCCGCGTTCGGCGGCGGCAAGGGCGTACGTTTTGAGTATGAGCTCATCCGCAAGGCGGATAGCGTGCCGCTCGCCGGGCTGGGCTATGCCGTCGTAGACGGTGGGCAGCTCTTTGCCCTCGTCTACAACGCACCGCGCCTCGCCTTCTTCCCGCGTCATGCAGCGAAAGTCGAGCACCTCGCGCAGAGCGCCCGGATCGCCCCGCTTTCGCCGGCCGCTGCCGCCGCTGCGGTCGCACGGTCGAATGCCGCGGCAAAGAACAGCGAGGCCGGCCGCGGGCCGCCTTGCGGCACGGTAATGGAATGCCAGGCGAGGGGTATTACGAAACCCTAGTCAGGGCCGACGCTTTCGGAGCCGTAGCGCCGGATAGAGCTCGAAGGGATCGACGGGCGGCAGGTAGGACGGCACGACGGCTTCCACCACCTCGGGCTGGATGCCGAAGGGAAACGGCGCGCTGGTCACGCTCGGCACCTTCATCGAATCGAGGTTGTCGCGCGACATCAGCTTGCCCGGCAGCATCTCGAACGCCCAGGCCTGCAGCCGCGCCAGGCGATCCGGCAGCCCGACCACCCAGCGGCTGCGGCCGGTGATGCGGCAGACCAGCTCGACCAGCTCCTTCAGCGTGTATTGGCGCGGGCCGCCCAGGTCGTAGCGCCAGCCGTGCGACACCATGTCGTCGAGCGAGAGAGCGATCGCGCGAGCCACGTCGCGCACATACACCGGCTGGAAGCGGGCATCCGGACAGGGGATGGCGAGCACCGGCAGGAACCCCGCGAGGCGGGCGAACGTGTTCAGGAACCTGTCTTCCGGGCCGAAGACCACCGACGGGCGAAAGACCGTCACGTCAAGGTCCTCCGCGGCCAGCACGACCTGCTCGCCGATCCCCTTCGAGCGCAGGTACTGCGACGGCGCCTGCGGCGAGGCGCCGATGGCGCTCACATGGATCAGGCGACGCACTCCCATGGCGCGGCAGGCGGCGATGATCGCCTGAGGAAGCTCGACGTGGGCATTCGCGAAATCGGGGCCGTAGTCGTTCG
>DASQYN010000576.1:0-5447 GCA_035639215.1 Burkholderiales bacterium | reverse complement strand
CTGGTCGCCGGCCAGACGCTGCACGTCCAGGCTGCGCCCGCGAGCGGGCTCATCGAGGCGAGCGCGCACAAGGTGATGGGCAAGCCGTTCCCGCGCGTCGACATTCCGGCCAAGGTCACGGGCGGCGCCGCGTACGTGCAGGACCTTCGCCTCGACGGCATGGTCCACGGGCGGATCGTGCGCCCGCCCAGCCTGGCAGCGAAGCTGCGCGAGCTCGATGCGTCGCGCGTCGAGAAGATGCCGGGCGTGCTGAAGGTGGTGCGCGATGGGCGCTTCCTCGGCGTGATCGCCAAGCGCGAATGGCAATGCCTCCGGGCGATGCGCGCGCTGGCCGAGGCGGCGCGGTGGGACGAGCAGCCGGGCCTGCCGTCGCCGGACCGGCTCTATGAAGCGCTGCTCGAGCTGCCTGCGCAGGACCATGTGATCGCCGAGAAGGGAAGCATGGGCGGCGCGCGAAGTCGTCTCGAGGCGACTTACCGTCGTCCCTACCAGCTGCATGCGTCGATCGGGCCGTCGTGCGCGATCGCGCAGCGCATCGGCGACGGGTACACGGTCTGGACCCACAGCCAGGGCGTCTACCCGCTGCGCGACGCGCTCGCCGAGATGGTCCGCGTGCCGGAGGAGCGCGTGCACTGCATCCATGTCGAAGGCTCCGGCTGCTACGGGCACAACGCCGCGGACGACGCGGCCGCGGATGCGGTGCTGCTCGCACGCGAGCTGCCGGGCCGTCCGGTGCGCGTGCAGTGGATGCGCGAGGACGAGCACGCCTGGGAGCCGTTCGGCCCGGCGATGCTCTCGCGCGTCGCCGGCAGCGTCGACGGCGACGGCAGGGTCGCGGAATGGCAGTTCGAGGTATGGAGCAACACCCATTCGACGCGGCCCGGTAAGGCGGGCAACCTGCTCGCCGCGACGCATCTCGCGCGGCCGTTCGTGCCGCCGCCGCCCAAGCCGCTGCCGCTTCCGGAAGGCGGCGGCGATCGCAACGCCATTCCGCTCTACGACTTTCCCAACCTGCGTGTCGTGCACCACTTCATCCCGCGGATGCCGCTGCGGGTCTCGGCGCTGCGGGCGCTGGGCGCCTACGCCAACGTGTTCGCGCTCGAGAGCTTCATGGACGAGCTCGCCGCGTCGGCGCAGGCCGACCCGGTCGAGTTCCGCCTGCGCCATCTCTCCGACGACCGGGCGAAGGACGTGGTTCGCCTCGCCGCCGACAAGTTCGGCTGGGCGCATTACGAGCGCCGCTTGCGTCGCGGCCGCGGCTTCGCCTTCGCGCGCTATAAGAACCTCGCCGGCTACGTCGCGATCGCGCTCGAGCTCGAAGCGCAGCGCGACACCGGCCTCGTGCGCGTGCTGCGGGCCGTCGCCGCCGCCGACAGCGGCGAGGCGGTGAGCCCCGACGGCATCCGCAACCAGATCGAAGGCGGCATCGTGCAGTCGGCGAGCTGGACGCTCGCCGAGGAAGTGACCTTCGACCACACGCGGATCACCAGCCGCGACTGGGGCGGCTATCCGATCCTGCGCTTCCCCGCGGTCCCGGAAAGCGTCGAGGTGCATCTCCTCGACCGGCCCGGCCAGCCTTTCCTCGGCACCGGCGAGGCGGCGCAGGGACCGACCGCTGCGGCGATCGGCAACGCGCTCGCCGATGCGACCGGCGTTCGGCTGCGCGACCTGCCGTTCAGCCGTGCGCGCGTTCGCGCGGCGCTCGAGGGTTAGCGCGCCTTCCGGGGTGGCCGAAAAGAGCGAGGCCGATTCCGGTGCCGAGCCCCCACGCCGAATTGGCGAGGAGCGCGAGCGCGATCGCCGCCGCCATCCAGCCGCCCGCCACGGCCTGACCTTTCAGCGGCGCGACGAGGAACCACGCGACCAGCGTCGGCGCCACCGCGCCGAAGACCAGCGAGGCGAGGAGGAGCCGCGCGCCGTCGAGGCGGGCAAGCGTCGCGGCGAGCAGCGCTCCCCAGACGCCGCCCCAGAACACGAGCGACCAGACCTGCGGCACGCCGAGCGGCCGCGTCGGCTGCAGGGAGTACGGAATACCGTGCGTGAGCGCGAAGGCGCGGAAGACCTCGACCACGGGCTGGTGGAACACGAGGACCGAGGCGGCGCCCGAGACGACGCCGACGATCAGCCAGCGCGACAGCCCGCTGCCGCGGGGATAGGGAATGGCGTGTGTGGGCATGGAAGACCTCCTTCCGCGCTCGCCCGCGAAGATCGTGCCCGGTCAAGGCGCGACGGGCCCGATCGGGTGAATAGATCACGCTTGCGCCCCGTCACACGCCGCTGAGGGAAGGGCGTTTCGCGCGTAGCGTCGAGACCGTGGGAAATGGAGGCGCTATGAAACTCTCGACGGCATCCCGAGCAATCCTGGAGTACGCAGTGTTCTTCGCGGCGCTCATTCCCACGCTGCTTGTCCTTCTCGCGGCCGGCATCTGCTTTACCGGCGAGGGCAGCGCCGCGTTTACGCTGCCGGTGGTGCCGATCTACGCGGCGAGCTGACCATGAGCGCATTCATCCAGGCCGCGCGCACCGCCAGCCCGTATCTGGCCATCGCCATGCTGCTTCCGGGCGGGCTGCTCATCGCGCCGCTGCTGTGGCTCTTTCGCCGCTCGACCAGGAACAGAACCCGGGCGGGAATTACTCCTCCGGCTCGAGCCGGCGGCGGCTGACCGCGATGCGCTGCTGAGCGCGCATCACGCACTCGCGCGCTTCTTCGGCCGTGCGGCGCGAGCGCACGCCGCGGGCGCGCGCCTGCAGTACGGCGTCCTTCGCAAGCTGCGCGAGCAGGTTGCCGTGCACCACTTCCTCGCCGCACTGCGTGCAGGCGAGGTGGCCGGTGAGCTTGAGCTCGGCGGCTTCGAGCGAGCGAAACTCCGTCGCATCGCAGCGCGCGCAGCGCGCGCGCAGCTCGCCGAGCTCGAGCACGAGCTTGCGCACGACGGGATCGGCAGCCGGCGGCGCACCGTTACGCGGCAGCGCGCGCTCGCGCTCGGTCTGCATCACGAAATCGAGCGTGGCGAGGAAGGCGCGCAGCGGCGTCTGCGCGCGGCCGGTCATCCATAGGAGCAGTGTCTTCTCGGGCGCATTCAGGCGGCTCGCCAGCGCCTGCGTGCTGCCCTCGATGCGCGCCGCTTCTTCAAGCACGCGGGTGATGGCTTTGCTTTGCATGCTGTACATCATATGCCTACCCGCACGCTATGCCACCGTGTAGCGCAACCTAGCGATTCCCGCACGTCGGGTCGTTGAAACCACGACGGGAGAACGGGCGGCGCGCAGCGGTTGCCGCTTTCATCTCATGCAACCGGCCCGGGCATCAGCTCGCGGAGGATGAGCAGCGCCGCCGCCTTCTCCTTCCCCGTGGCGCGCAAAAACAGGCGCCCGAACGCATGCTCCACCGCGTCCAGCGTCAGCTCCATTTCGGGCGCCGACGTCACGCCACTTTCGGCCGCGATGTCGCGGAGAAGGGTGTGCAGCCGGGTCTCAGCCATAGACGAGGATGCCAGCGATCACGGCGGCGTCGAGGGCGATCCAGCCGATGCAAGGCAGGTAGATGTTGCGATCGCGCTGCTCGATGCCGTGCAGGAGCCACAGCAGCGCGGAGGCGAGGTAAGCGCCCCAGGAGAGGAGTGATACGCCCGCCGCCTCGTGGCCGACCCAGATCGTCCAGACCTGCGGGATCGTCATCAGCAGTGTTGCGACCGACATGAAGCCGAGCAGGCGGGGGAGCAGTGTGCGCTCGCTCGGCTTCTCGAGGGTGCGTTGCAGGCCGTGCGGTTCCATCGCTACCTCCTAATCCTTAGTGCTTTGCTGCGGCGAGCAGCGCTTCGAGGCCCGGATAGCGCTGCGGTGTGAGCGTGACCTTCCTCGAGGTGGCGCCCCATTTCTGGCCGGCGGCGAGCCGCGAGAGGAAGGCTTCCGGCTCCGCCACCCAGGCGGTGCCGACCGCCGAGACGCCGGCGGCGAAGAGCGGATCGGGCGGGCAGCCGGCCGAAGGGCCGACGATCGCGACGGCATCGGCGCCGCGCCACGCGGCGCTCACCTGCTCGAAGGTGTCGTTGAGGAGGAGCGTACTCGTGGAGACGATCTTGTTGCAGCCGGAAAGTCGGCGCGGGTCGAGCGTGACGACGAGCCCGGGCTCCTCGCGCACGAGCTCGGCTCTCAGCTCGAGGACGGTCACCGCGACGCCGAGCGCGCGCGCCTCCTCGATGAGCGGCGTGAAATGGCCGATCATGCCGAGCCGGTCGCCGCGCGCGAGCGCGAGCGAGCCGAAGGAATCGATCGACGTATCCGGCTTGAAGCCCGCGCGCTCATAGAGGCGGCGCGCGAGCGCGCTGATCGTGGCGAGGCCGAGGACGCGCGCGGCGAGATCGTCGGACGCATAGCCCTGCACCAGCTCCGCCGCCGGAACTGACTCGCGACTGCCACGCCGGTACAGCTCTTTCAGGGTATTCCCGAGAAGCGCGAAGGCTAGGCCGATGCTCCCATCGTCGAGCTGCACGGCGCAGAACTCGCCCTCCTTGCCCGGCTTCTCGAGAAGCGGCGGCAGGACGACGCGCTGCACGCGCGCCGGCCCGAGGACCGAATCAATGCGCCGGGCGGCCTCGACCAGCCAGCGCCGGATCGGCGGGGCGTTCACGCCGCGATGTTACCGGGGGCGGCTCGGCCGCGGCCGGCGGGCACTCGTTCTGCACCTCGATGAAGACGCGCTTCACGCGCGGGTCGGCGCGCTTGATGTCGTGGTCGAGCGCGTCGAGGATCTCGTGGGCGCGCTCGCGCGTCGCGTCGCAGGCGAGCTCGATGGCGAGGTTGGCGAGGATGAAATCCGGCCCCATGTGCATGGTGAGGATCTCGTGCACGCGCGGCACTTCCGGGTAGCATGCGGCGAGGCTGCGGATCTTCGCCACCACCTCGCGGTTCGCGCTCTCGCCGATGAGCAGCCCCTTGGTCTCGCGCGCGAGCAGGAACGCGGTGAAGGCGAGGATGAGCCCGATCGCCATCGATGCCGCGCCGTCGTAGCGCGCATCGCCGGTGAGGGCCCCGGCCAGCACGCCGAGGAACGCCACCGCGATGCCGGCGAGCGCCGCGGTGTCCTCGAAAAGCACGACGAAATGCGTCGGGTCCTTGCCGCGCCGGACCGCATCGAACCAGCCGCGCGGCCCCTGCGTCGCGCGGAACTCGCGGAAGGCGACGAGCCAGGAGCCGGCCTCGAACACCGCGGCGATCGCGAGCACTATGTAGTTCACGTACGGCCGCGTCATCTCCACGGGATGGCGAAGGTGCATCACGCCTTCGTAGAGCGACACTCCGGCGCCGGCGGCGAAGACCAGCAGCGCGACGACGAAGCTCCAGAAGTAGATCTCCTTGCCGTGGCCGAACGGAAAGCGCTCGTCGGCAGGCAGCCGCGCGCGGCGCATGCCGTAGAGAAGCAGCCCCTGGTTGCCGGTGTCGACCAC
>DASQYN010000575.1:0-2301 GCA_035639215.1 Burkholderiales bacterium | reverse complement strand
ACGAGGCGCTGCGGCGGAGTTCCCTGCTCGACCCATTTCTCGAGGTCGGGCATGGTGTCGAGCGTGCTCGGTCCCTTGCTGCCGGAGGCGCTCGGCGCCATGAACAGGCGGAAGAACTCGCGCGTCTTGCCGTAGGGATCGCCGTTGTCCTTGTCCCCGCCGTGCATGAGCGCCGCTACCTCGTCGTAATACTCGACGCTGCGCGTGCCCGTGTGCACCGTGCTGCTCCAGGCATGCGTGAAGAGCAGCTTGCCGCCATGCTTGCGGAACGCGGCGAGGTCGGGATCGACCGCGTCGATGAGCGCGGAGAAGTTCGCCTTGGTGTAGGCCACGTCGCTGTCGAAATTGAACGTGCGGAAGTCCCAGCTCGGATTGTTATAGACCATGAACTTGAAGAACTGGTCGGCGGTGCTGAAGATCGCCGGCCCGGTGGTATGGCCGTTCCAGCCGAGCTCGCTGCCGCGCGGCAGTCCCGGATAGACCTCCTGGCCGGTGCGCGGATTGCGCGGCCCCTGGTAGACCTTCTCGAGCGCCGTCACCTGCGCCTGCGTCAGGCAGCCGGTCGTCTGGCCCGCCTGGCAAAGCAGGCTCGAGGGTTGGAAGTTGCATGCGCGCGGATCATCGAGCACGCCGTCGGCCACGCCGTCGAGGTTGTCGCACGCGGCGAGCACGGCCTGGTTGATGAGGGCGAGCGTGGCGCCGGCGAGCGGGACGCCGGTGCCGAAGGTGACCTGCCCGTTCCAGACGTACTGCATGCGATTGCCGATCTGGTCGAAGTTGGCCGAGCCGCCAACGTTGATGCCGTCGTAGTCGTCGGGATAGCGCTGCGCCTCCATCAGGCCTTCCTTGCCGCCGGTGGAGCAGCCGTTGAAGTAGGAGTACTTCGCGGGCGTGCCGTAGAACGCCGCTACGATCGCCTTCGCCTTCGCGGTCATCTCGTGGATGCCGCGCGAGCCGTAATCGACGATCTGCGGGTGGTTCTGCATCCAGGCGGTGCCGGTTCCCTGGTGGCCGGTGTCGGTGCCGGCGACCGCGTAGCCCTTGTTCAGCTCCGGCCCCATGTCCGAGTACTCGATGTTGCCGGCGAAGCCGTGGTTGCCGAGGCCCTGGAACCGGCCGTTCCAGCCCTCGAGCGGTAGCCATACCTCGATGTTGATCGTCGGCGCGACGGTCGCCTGCACGCGGCAGAAGGAGCGCAGCGTCGTGGCCGCCGTGTCGGACTGGCAGGTGGGCGCGCTGTTGCCGAACGGATACGGCCCGGCCGGCACCTCGGTGGCGGAGCGGATGACCGTATCGGGCAGGTCGAGCGTGACCAGGTCGGCGCACGGCATCCCGGCCGCGAGAACCGGCGCAGCGAAAATTACGGCGGCCAGGCCCGCGGGCCAGGCAGCGAGGCAAAGGTGGCGCGGCATTTCTTCTCCTTCGTGTCGAAGCGAGAAGTTAGCAGCGCCGCGGATTTCGATTGATGAAGCTTCACCATCAGTTGAGAAGCAGCACGAATGAATCTCGGGTCGCCCCCGTGTTCGCGGGGGCGATCCAATGCGGTGTTCCTAGTCGTGCCCGTGCTCGCCGCGCGAGGCGCGCAGCTGGCCGCGGATCTCGCCACCCGGGTTGAGCGGCGTCGCGTGCACGTTCGCATAGGCGACGCCGGCGCGGATCGCGGCGATCACCTCGGCGAGCTCGCCGGCGACGATCTGCTGGCTCGCGGTGCTCGCGGCGATCACGTTCGCCGCGGTGATCTGCCCGGTCACCGTTCCCGACTGCGGGCAGAACGGCGTGAGCCCGGCCACCGCGGCGGGCGCCGGCGTGGTGGTGGTCTGGCAGAGCCAGATGACGATGCTGCCGTTCACGCCGCGCTGCGCGACGTGGATGTGCGACTGCTGCACGGTGCCCACGAGCCCGTTGTAGCTGAGCTCGTATTCGATCAGGCCGTCGTCGCGGCTGATACGCGCCTTGAATTCGCCGCTCGCCGGCGTCGAGACCGACGGCACTTCCTGGTAGCCGGTGAGCCGCGCGCGCACTTCTTCGGCGCCCGCCGGCGCCGCGAAGGACGATGCGATAAGCAATGCGGAACAGAGCAGGGAAATCCGGTTCATGATCGCTCACTCCTTCTCATCGTTGACGGAAGCAACCGAACGACGAACAGGAACGGAGCGCCGCTATTCCGGGATGGCGCGCAGAAAAAAAGAAGGCGGCACAGAGGCCGCCTTCGGGCTAAAGCAGCGCGGGGAGCGCTGCTATGGGAGCTTGCTTACGGAGCGGGATCGGTGCACTTGCCGCCAACCAGCGCCGTGCACAGCA
>DASQYN010000574.1:0-5582 GCA_035639215.1 Burkholderiales bacterium | reverse complement strand
TATGAGTGAGATCGAGGCGCAGCGGGGTCACCGACACGCGGCCGCGCTCGACGGCGTGGAAGTCTGTCCCCGGCCCGGCGTCGGCCGCCCCGCCCGCCGGCCCGATCCAGTACGCGTCCTCGCCGCGCGGCGTGGTGAGCTTGAGGACCGGCTCGGCCTTGTGCCGCTTGCCGAGGCGCGTCACCTCGATGCCGCCGAGCTCGCCGGGCGGGATGTCGGGCACGTTAACGTTGAGCAGCACCGGCTCACCGAACGGCCGGCGGGCCAGGCGCTCGATCAGCCGCAGCGCCACGCCGATGGCGCTCTCGAAATGCGCGCCGGCCTTGCTCGTGAGCGAGACGGCGAGCGACGGGATGCCGAGCAGGTAGCCTTCCACCGCCGCGGCTACCGTGCCGGAGTAGATGGTGTCGTCGCCCATGTTTGCGCCGAGGTTCACCCCCGATACGATGATGTCCGGCGTGAAATCGAGCAGCCCCGTCACGGCGATGTGCACGCAGTCGGTGGGTGTGCCGTTGACGGAGTAATAGCCGTTCGCCGCGCGCCGCACGACAAGCGGCCGGTCGAGCGTGAGCGAGTTCGACGCGCCCGAGCGGTCGCGCTCGGGCGCGACGACCGTCACCTCGCCGTGCCGCGCGAGCGCTTCGGCGAGGCGCGTGATGCCGGGCGAGAAATAGCCGTCGTCGTTGGAGACGAGGATTTTCATGCGATCGATTCTACCGTTCGCCACCCCGGGAACGCGGCGCGCCGCTGCGGTCTAACCAGCGTGCGCGCCTGGCTCGTCGTGGCCCTCATCGCGTTCGCCGCGCACGCCGGCGCGGCGCCGCTCGAGTACCGCGTCGAGATCGAAGCCCCCGCCGCCCTGGCGAAGCTGCTCGAGCGGCTGAGCCTGCTGCGCTGGCGAGCCGATCCGGACATGAACGCCGAGCGGCTGCGGCGCCTGGTGGACGAGGCGGTCGCGGAGGCGAAGGAGGCGCTCGCCACCGAGGGCTACTTCTCCGCCGACGTCAGCTCGAGCATCGAACAATCGAGCGAGCCGTGGCTGGTGCGGCTGCGCGTCGAGCCGGGGCCGCGCACGCGCGTCGGCGAGGTCGAGATCCGCTTCAGCGGCCCGGTGACGGCGGACGGCGAAGCGCGCTCGCTGATGAACCGCGTCCGCCAGGGCTGGACCCTGCGCCGCGGCCAGCCGTTCCGCCAGGAGGATTGGGAGGCGGCGAAGCGAGGCGCGGTGCGCGAGCTCGCCGGCTGGCGCTACGCGGCGGCGAAGATCGCCTCGAGCGAGGCGCACATCGATCCCAAGGCGGCGCTGGCGCGCCTGACGATCGACCTCGACAGCGGGCCGCCGTTCCGCTTCGGCGCGATCGACGTGACCGGCGCGCGGCGCTATCCGGCGGCCCTGGTGGTGAACCTCGCGCCGCTCAAGGCGGGCGACGTCTATGACCGCGACCGGCTGCTTCTCTACCAGCAGCGCCTGCTCGAGTCGGGCTACTTCGCGAGCGTGCAGGCCGAGGTCGACGCGAATCCCGCGCTCGCCGATGCGGCGCCGCTGCACGTCGCCGTCCTCGAGGGAAACTCGCAGCGCATCGAAGGCGGCATCTCCTACAACACGGACGTCGGCCCGCGCGTCGAGGCGCGCTACGGCAACATGGACATCTTCGACTCGGCATGGCGCTTTCGCAGCTCGCTGCGCCTCGACCAGAAGATCAAGGATCTGCGCCTCGACTTCGACTCGCCGCCGCGCCCCGGCGCGGTCTGGCAGAACTACTTCGCCCAGGCGAAGGAGCAGGACATCCAGAACGAATTGACGCGCAACCTGACCGTCGGCGTGTCGCACAACCTGTCCTTCGGGCCGACGCCGGCGGCACTCGTGCTTTCGGCCACCAACGAGGACCAGCGCATCGGCGACCAGGTGGCCGACACGCGCTACGCCGTGTACTTCGGCGGCCGGCGGCAGCTCCGCAAGACCGACGCGCTGGTGCTGCCGCGCCGCGGCTACGTCGGCACCGTCGAGGTGGGCGGCGCACCCGCCACGCTCTCCTCGCGCGCCTTCCTGCGCGGCGTGGTGAGCGCCACGCTGTTCCTGCCCGTCGGCCGCTCGGGCGACCTCATCCTGCGCGGTCAAGGCGGCGCGGTGCTCTCCAACGCGCTCGAGGGCATCCCGAGCAACTTCCTGTTCCGCACCGGGGGCGACCAGACGGTGCGCGGCTATGCCTTCGAGAGCCTCGGCGTGCAGCAGGCGGGCGCCATCGTCGGCGGCCGCCGCCTGCTCGTCGGCAGCGCCGAGTACGTCTTCTGGGTGAGCGACATCTGGGGGGTCGCCGTTTTCGCCGACGCGGGCGACGCCTGGGATGCCGGGCTGCGGCCGGACAAGCTCGCGCACGGCTACGGAGCCGGACCGCGCTTTCGCACGCCGATCGGCCCGGTGCGCGCCGACCTCGCCTACGGCGAGCGCACCGGAGAATGGCGCCTGCATTTTTCCGTGGGATACACGTTTTGAAGCTGCGCATCCTCGCGGGCGCGGTGTTGCTCGCGGCGGCGATGCTCGCCGCGGCGGCGTTATGGCTCTTCGGCAGCGAGGCCGGGCTGCGCTGGGCGGTGGCGAGGCTCGAGGCGGCCGCCGCTGGCAAGCTGCGCATCGAGCGCCCGCGCGGTGCGCTGGCGAGCGGCGTCTTCGCCGACCGGGTGATCTTCGAAGCCGACGGCACGAAGCTCGAGGCCGAGCGCTTCGGCGCGCGCCTGCGCGTGCTCGCCTTGCTGTCGGCGCGCCTGGAGATCGACCCGCTCTCGATCGACCGCCTTTCGCTGGCCTTCGCGGCGAGCGGGGAAAAAGCCGCGGCGGCGCCCCGCTTGCCGGTCGGCTTGCGGATCGGCGAGGCGCGCATCGGGCGCCTGGAGCTTGCTGGCAGCGGCACGCCGCTCGCGCTGCGCGACGTGCAAATCGCGCACTTCGAGTTCGGCAGCCTGCAGCGGCTCTCGGGCGCCGCGCGCTTCAACGTCGAGGACCGCCGGTTCGCAGCCGCCATGACGCTCGAGCTCGGCGGTACGCTCGAGCACGTCCAGGCCATGCTGGGCGGCGAACTGCGCGGCGCGCGCGCCGAGCTGAAGGCGAGCCTCGCGCCATTCCAGGCGCAACAAGTCGAGTCGCTCGAGTTGCGAGCAAGCGGTATCGACCTCGCGAAATTCCATGACGCGGCGCCGAACACGGCCTTAACGATCGCGATCCAGGCGCGCGGGGTGCGCGAAGGGTTCGCCGGCACCCTCTCGCTTGGCAACGCGGCGCCGGGGCCGATCGACGCCGGTCGCGTGCCAATCGCCTCCGCGCGAGCGCACTTCGCCACCGCGGCTCTCGAGAGCGTGAGCTTCGACCAAGCCCGCATCGCGCTCGTGGGCGGCGGCGTGCTGCAGGGCGGCGGCGAGCTCGCCGCCGGCCGGGCGACGGCAACGCTGCAAGCGCAGGCGGTGGACCTGCGGGCGCTTCAGTCGACGCTGCGGCGCACCTCGCTCGACGGCTGGCTGCACGCCGTCGTCTCGCCCGAGACGCAGATGCTGCGCGCGTCGCTCTCCGAGCAGGGGATCGCGCTCTCCGCGGAAGCGGTACGGCGCGGCGCCACCATCGACATCAACGCCCTGCACGCCGAGGCCAACGGCGGCGAGCTGTCCGGCTCCGGCGTCGTGCGACTCGGCCCGCCGCTCGCCTTCGAAGGCCGGCTGCAGCTCGCGAAGTTCGATCCGTCGGCCTTCGGCGATTATCCCGAGGGCGCCGTGAACGGCACGCTCGACGTCGCGGGACGGCTGGGCGATGCCCCGCAGGCCGACCTGCGCTGGGCGATCGCCGACAGCGTCCTCTACGACCTGCCGCTCGAGACGAGCGGCCGCGCGCGCGTCGCGATGCGGCGCGTGAGCGATGCCCAGGCAAGGGTGAAGCTAGGCGAGATGCAGCTCGAAGCGAGCGGCGGCTTCGGCGCCTCCGGCGACGCCCTGCAGCTCAGCCTCGACGTGCCGGAGATCTCCGAGCTCGCCGCCGAGGTGGCCGGGCGTCTGCGCGCGCGCGCCACGCTGCGCGGAACCTGGCAGGCGCCCCAGGCGGAGCTCACCGCCCAGGCCGAGGCGCTGCAGGCGGGCGGAATCGTCGTCGAGCGCGCCTCGGCGCGCTTCGCCGGCAGCGCGGCGCGGCACGGGCTTTCGCTCACCGCGCACGCCTACGACGCCGATCTGGTCGCCGAGCTGCGCGGCGGCCTGGAGGGCAAGCTCTGGCGCGGCGAGCTCGTCTCCCTCGCCAGCTCGGGCGCCGTGCAGCTGCAGACGGTCGCGCCCACGACGCTCGTCATCTCCCGCGGCCGCACCGAGCTCGGCCGCCTGGAGCTGACGCTCGCCAAGGGGCGGGTGCTCGTGCGCCAGCTCGTGAAGAGCGGCGAGCGCCTGAGCTCCAGCGGCGAGTTCACCGGCGTGCCGACCTGCTGGCTGGTTGCGGCGGCGGGACTCGCCGACCGCGTGCGCTCCACGCTGCTTCTCGACGGCGACTGGACCGTCGCCGCCGGCCCGGGCGTCGAAGGCACGCTGCGCGTGCGGCGCGCGCAGGGCGATGTCAGCGTGCTCGGCGAGCGCACGCTGGACCTCGGGCTCCAGGCCGTGGCGCTCGATGCGCGCTTCACGAGCTCGGGCGTGGCGGCGAGGATGGACGTCGACGCACGGCTTCTCAGCGCGGCGCTCGGCGGACAGATCGGGCACGCCCCCGGCGCCGGCGCGCTGGGGATCGCCGCGGCCTCGCCGATACTCCTCGAAGGCAACGTCGAGCTCGCGAGCCTTGGCGTGCTCGCCGGGTCCTACGTCAGGCAGGGCCGCGTCGACGGGAAGCTCTCGGCCGATCTGCGCGCGACGGGCACGCTCGGCGCGCCGGCATTCTCGGCCACGCTGCGCGGCGAAGCGCTGTCGCTCGATCTGCCGCCGTACGGTGTCTACCTGCGCGATGGCGCGCTCGTCGCGCAGCTCGAGAACGACGTGCTGCAGGTCCGGCAGCTCTCCGTACGGGGCGGACAGGGCACCTTCTCGGCCAAGGGCAGCCTGCCGCTGCGGCTTGCCGACGGCAACGCAAAACTTGCCTGGCAGGCCGATCACTTGACCGTCCTCGACCGCCAGGAGATGCGGCTGGTCGCCTCGGGGAACGGCGAGGTGGGCTTCGACGGCAAGAAGCTCGCGCTCACCGGCGAGCTGCGCGCCGACCGGGGGAGCATCGAATACGCCGCCGACCGGCTGCCGAGCCTCGCCGACGACATCGTCATCGAGGGGGAGCCGCGCCGACGGGTCGGCGGGGCGAAGACCGCCCTGCCGATCCAGCTCAACCTCGACCTCGACCTCGGCGAGAATCTCACCGTCGCCATGCGCGGCTTCGACGGCAAGCTGGCCGGCCGGGTCAATCTGCGAACCACCGACCAGGGCGAGCTGCGCGCCTATGGCGAAGTGCGCGCCGTTGCAGCCACCTTCTTCGCCTATGGCAAGCGGCTGCGCGTCGACCCGGGCGTCGTCACCTTCGACGGTCCAATCGACAACCCGGGGCTGCAGATCACCGCCTGGCGCCGCAACCAGGC
>DASQYN010000573.1:0-14155 GCA_035639215.1 Burkholderiales bacterium | reverse complement strand
AAGGAAAGGTCGCAAGTCCACACTGTGGCAGCGGCCTTGCCGCGGTTGAGCACCGCGCGTACGGTGAACTCCGGCTTTTTCATCGCCGCCACGCCGGCGTCGTCGCGGTAATGCGCGTCGCGGGCCCCGCCGCGGGCGACGCGCACGTCGTCGAGGTAGAGGTCGACGCAGCGGGCGTCGAGCCCGGCGACGCCCGAATAGCCGATCGCCGCGAGGATGCGTCCCAAGTTGGGGTCGGAAGCAAAGAACGCCGTTTTCACTAGCGGCGAGTGCGCGATGGCGTAGGCCACGCGCCGGCATTCATCGACGCTGCGGCCAGCGGCGACCTCGACCGTGACGAACTTGGTAGCACCTTCGGCATCGCGCACGATGGCCTGCGCCAGATGGCGCGCGACGTCGGTGAGCGCGGCCTCCAGCCGCAGCAGATCTCGCCGTCCGGCCGCCGCCGGGCCGCGACCGGACGCGAGCAGGACGAAGGCGTCGTTGGTCGACGTATCGCCGTCCACCGTGATGCAGTTAAATGTCCTGTCGGCGACGCGCCTCGCCATGCGCCGCAAGGTGGCCGGCGCGACGCGTGCGTCGGTGGCGATGAAGCCGAGCATCGTAGCCATGTCGGGGCGGATCATGCCCGCGCCTTTCGCGATGCCGGTCACTATGGCCGGGCCGCCCGAGAGGCGAAAACGGCGGGAATAGGCCTTGGCCACCGTATCGGTGGTCATGATGGCTTCGGCGGCGGAAAGCCAGTCGTCCTGGCTAAGCAGCGCGCGGGGTAGCGCGGCGACGATGCGCTCGGACGGCAGCGGCTCCATGATCACGCCGGTCGAAAACGGCAGGATCTGGCGCGCCTCGCAGCCGAGATGGCCCGCCAGTGCCTCGCACACGGCCGTTGCCCGTCGGATTCCGTCATCGCCCGTGCCTGCGTTCGCATTGCCGGTGTTGACGACGAGCGCGCGTACCGCATTGCCAATGTGCCGCCGCGCGATCGTCACCGGCGCGGCACAGAATCGATTACGTGTGAAAACCGCCGCCGCAACAGTGCCGGGCGCGAGCCGCACCACCAGCAGGTCCTTGCGGTTCGGCTTGCGAATGGCCGCCATGGCGACCCCGAGCTCGATCCCCGGGACAGGCAGCAGCGCGGCCGGATCCGGCGGCGCAAGGTTGACGGCCATTACGTCAGTTTGCCGTGGCAGTGCTTGTATTTCTTTCCGGAACCGCAGGGGCAGGGATCGTTGCGGCCGACTTTCTGCGTCGGGCGCACGATCGGGCGGGCTTTTTTCTTGGTGGCCGCTTCGGCAAGCGCCACGTCGCCGTTGCCGGCGTACTCGGCCGGGGCTTCTTCGCCACCTGCGCCGCTCGGATGCAAGGGCACGACGTTCTCGACGTGCGACTGGTCGTCGGGACGGATGTCCTCCTGGGTTCGGATCTCGACCGAGGTCAGCGTCTTGACGACCTCCAGCTTCACCGATTCGACCAGGCTGCCGAACAGCTCGAACGCCTCGCGCTTGTACTCCTGCTTCGGGTTCTTCTGGGCATAGCCGCGCAGATGGATGCCCTGGCGCAGGTGATCCAGCGCGGCGAGGTGCTCGCGCCAGTGCGCATCGAGGATCTGCAGCATCACATAGCGCTCGTACTGGCGGAACGACGTCTCGGCGCCGCTCGGAATCTTGGCCGCATAGGCGGCCTGCGCCCGCTCGACGATCCGCTGCAGCATGCTCTCGTCCTGCAGCTCGGGTTCCGCTTCGAGCCAGCGCTTGAGCGGCAGCTCGAGGTTGAATTCCGCCTTGAGCGCGCCTTCGAGCCCGGCGATGTCCCATTGCTCCTCGACGCTCTCTTCCGGAACATGAATACGGAAAAGATCGCGCAGCACTCCCGCACGCAACTCGGCAATGCGCTGCGACACGTCGCTCGATTCGAGCAACTCGTTGCGCAACGCATAAATGGTCTTGCGCTGGTCGTTGGCGACGTCGTCGTACTCGAGAAGCTGCTTGCGGATATCGAAGTTGCGCGCTTCGACCTTGCGCTGCGCGCTCTCGATGGAGCGCGTGACCATCGGATGCTCGATCGCCTCACCCTCGGGCATCTTCAACATCACCATGATGCGGTTGATGCGGTCGCCGGCGAAGATGCGAAGCAGCGGATCCTCGAGCGACATGTAGAAGCGCGAGCTGCCCGGATCGCCCTGCCCGCCGGAGCGGCCGCGCAGCTGGTTGTCGATGCGGCGCGACTCGTGGCGCTCGGTGCCGATGATGTGCAGCCCGCCGGCCTTGACCACCGCGTCGTGGAGCGCCTGCCACTCGCTGTGCAGCTTCTCGACGCGCGCGCTTTTTTCTTCGGCCGACAGCTGGTCGTCCGCTTCGACGAAGTCGCACTGCTTGTCGACGTTGCCCCCCAGCACGATGTCCGTACCCCGGCCCGCCATGTTGGTGGCGATGGTGATCATCTTCGGCCGTCCGGCCTGCGCCACGATCTGCGCCTCGCGCTCGTGCTGCTTGGCGTTCAGCACCTGGTGTGGGAGCTTGTCGCGGTTGAGCAGCCCGGAGAGCAGCTCGGAGTTCTCGATCGACGTCGTACCGACCAGCACCGGCTGGCCTTTCGTGTAGCAGTCGCGGATGTCGTTGATGACCGCCTGATACTTCTCTTTGCCGGTGCGATAGACCTGATCCTGGCGGTCGTTGCGGATCATCGGCTTGTGCGTCGGCACGACCACCGTCTCGAGTCCGTAGATCTGCTGGAACTCGTAGGCCTCGGTGTCCGCCGTGCCGGTCATGCCGGCGAGCTTGCCGTACATACGGAAATAGTTCTGGAAGGTGATCGAGGCGAGCGTCTGGTTCTCGTTCTGGATTGCAGCGTGCTCCTTCGCTTCGACCGCCTGGTGCAAGCCGTCGGACCAGCGGCGCCCGATCATCAGGCGGCCGGTGAATTCATCGACGATGACGACCTCGCCGTTCTGCACGACGTAATGCTGATCGCGATGGAACAGGTGATGTGCGCGCAGCGCCGCGTACAGCTGGTGCACGAGGTTGATGTATGCCGGCTCGTAAAGGCTGGCGCCCTGCGGGAGCAGGCCTATGCGCGCGAGAATCTGCTCGGCCTTCTCGTGGCCGGCCTCCGAGAGCGTGATCTGATGGTTCTTTTCGTCGACGTAGAAGTCGCCCGGCGGCTCCGGCTGGTCGGGCTTCTTCTCCTCTTTCTGGCGGGTGAGGAGCGGCGGCACCTCGTTCATCTTCAGGTAGATCTCGGTCCGGTCCTCCGCCTGGCCGGAGATGATGAGCGGCGTCCGCGCCTCGTCGATCAGGATCGAGTCGACCTCGTCGACGATGGCGTAATGCAGTGCGCGCTGAAAGCGCTCCTCGACGTGCATCGCCATGTTGTCGCGCAGGTAATCGAAGCCGAACTCGTTGTTGGTCCCGTAGGTGATGTCGGCCGCATAGGCGCCGCGCTTGTCTTCGGGCTCCATGTGAGGCAGGTTGACGCCGACCGAGAGCCCGAGGAAGTGGAAGATCTTTCCCATCCACTCGGCGTCGCGACGAGCAAGGTAGTCGTTCACCGTGACGATGTGGACACCCTTGCTGGTCAGCGCATTGAGGTAGGCAGGCAAGGTGGCGACGAGGGTCTTGCCTTCGCCGGTCTTCATCTCGGCGATCTTGCCGTAGTGAAGGACCATTCCGCCGAGCAGCTGCACGTCGAAGTGGCGCATGCGCAGCGTGCGCTTGGACGCCTCACGGACCACGGCAAAAGCCTCGGGCAGCAACTCGTCCAGCGTCGCGCCTTCGCGGTGGCGCTTCTTCAACTCATCGGTCTTCGCGCGAAGCTCGCCGTCCGCGAGGCCGGCAAAGGTCGGCTCGAGAGCGTTGATCCTCTCGACGACCGGCGCGTACTGCTTAAGCAGTCGCTCGTTGCGGCTGCCGAACACCCGTGTCGGCAGCCGCCAGAGCACCTCTGCTACCGTGCGAAGCGACTGGAGGGTCTTGACCATCGTGGGGTGGGCGAGGCGGGCCGGGGCCCGTCCAAGCCCTTGCAAAACGATGGATTTTATCCGGAAACGGACTTACTTGGCGCTGGCCGCCAGATGCGGCGCCGGCTTGGTGATCTTGAGAAACTTGTTAGGGTCCTGCGCCACGCCGCGAAAGCGGACCTCGAAGTGCAGGTGCGGGCCGGTGGAACGACCCGTGCTCCCCGACAGTGCGATCCGCCGGCCTCGCTGAACCACGTCGCCTTCCTTGACGAACAGCTTCGACAGGTGCGCATAACGCGTCACGAGGTCGTTGCCGTGATCGATGTCGATCATGTAGCCGTATTGGGGATGGAAGCCCGCGAATTGCACGACGCCGGCGGCCGCAGCGCTCACGTCCGAGCCCATCTCGGCGAGGAAATCGACGCCCTCGTGCATCGCCATCTGCCCGGTGAACGGATCGATGCGGCGGCCAAATCCGGAGGCGTTGTAGGGCGCCGCAACAGGCAGCATCGTCGGCATCATCTTCTTGCGCAGCGCCTGCTCGAAGAGCTGGGCCTCCAGAACACTAAGCATGTCGTTGCGGTTCTCGACTTGGCGGGAAAGCGCAAGCAGCTTTTCGTTGAACTCGCCGAGCGAGAGATTCTGCGGCGGCATCGTCGTCGTCGTGGCGCCGCCCAGGCCCGGCGCGGCGTTGAACTTGATATCGCGGATGCCGGCAACCGAGGTCAGCCGTTCACCGAGCGCGTCGAGCCGTGTGAGCTGCGCCTGCATCTCGCCAAGCTTGACGGCCATGGCGTCCAGGTTCTGCTGCACGAAGGCGCGGCTACGCTCGGCCTCGGCTTCCTGCGCGGCGAGCACGAGCTTCTGGAAAGCCGGCAGGGGTAGTTCGACGGCATAGCGAAGGGTCAGCCAGTACATCGCCGCCGATCCCGCCAGCATGGCGAAAAGCGCAAGCAGCGCGCTCGCCACCAGGTGGCGCGCCGCCAGCGTGACTGACCTCGTCCTCGCCAGCCGGTCGGAGATCAGGATAATCTGCAAGACACCTCCCAAATACGCCGCCACGTGCGCCCACAACGACTCGACCGCATCCTTTCGGCCGAAGGCGAGCTGCAACCGTTACTCGCGAAGGTAGAGGAGCTGCGCGCGCTGTCCGGGCTTGTTCACGGCTTCTTGTCCGCCGACCTCGCCGGCGTCGCGCGCGTCGTCAATTTCAAGGACTCGCAGCTCGCGCTCATCGCGCCAAATTCTGCCGCTGCCGCAAAGCTCAAGCTGCTCGCTCCCGCCCTCGGCCGCTTTCTCACCGAACGGCACTGGCAGGTTAATTCAGTTTCCGTGAGGGTGCAACCGAACGCATCACGCCACGCCCCGCTACCGCGCGCGAGCGTGGAATTGTCCACATCGGCAGTCGCGCAACTGCGCAAACTTTACGCTGCCATGCGGCCTTCGCCGGCGCGCGAAGCGCTCGGTCACCTGCTGCGGCGCCGCGGCGTCACGCCGAAGACCGGCAGCGCCTAACCGTACTGCGTGACGAGGCGAGCGACGCCGGCCGGGACTTCCTCGGATCGTTCGAAAGTCACCATCTCCAGCGCGCCCCGCTCGCCGAGCAATGCGCGCAGCAACCGGTTGTTCAACGCGTGGCCGGATTTGTGCGCCGAGAACGCGGCGAGCAGAGGCTTACCGAGCAGGTACAGGTCGCCGATGGCGTCGAGAATCTTGTGGCGAATGAACTCATCGGCGAATCGCAAGCCGTCGGCGTTGAGCACGCGGTATTCGTCGAGCACCACCGCATTGTCGAGCCCGCCGCCGAGAGCGAGGCCGCTTTCGCGCAAGCTCTCCACCTCATGCATGAATCCGAATGTACGCGCGCGGGCGATTTCCTTCAGATACGAGGTCTGCGCGAAGTCGACTTCGACCGACTGCGTCGAGCGCTCGATCACCGGGTGCCTGAATTCGATGGAGAAGGAGAGCTTGTATCCGTCGTACGGCGCGAGGCGGGCCCACTTATCGGCCTCGCGCACCTCGACGGGACGGGTGACGCGCAGAAAGCGCTTTGGCGCATCCTGCTCGACGATGCCCGCCTGCTGGATGAGCAGGACGAAGGGCGAGGCGCTGCCGTCCATGATCGGTACTTCCGCGGCGTCGAGGTCGATGTACGCGTTATCGATTCCCAGGCCGCCCAGCGCGGACATCAGGTGCTCGACCGTATGGATCTTCGCGCCGTCGCGCACGAGGCAGGATGCGAGCCGGGTATCGCCGACCAAATCTGCGCGCGCGGGAATGTCGACCGGCGAGGCGAGATCGATACGGCGAAACACAATCCCGGTGTCGGGCGGCGCCGGACGAAGGCTGATGCGTGCCTTATGCCCGGTGTGCAAGCCGACGCCGGAAGCCGAAACGAGTGCCTTAAGAGTACGTTGCCGGAGCATGAACGATTATGCTGCGCTGCACAGTCTAGCAGGATGCGCCTCGGCGCGCCCTCCGGCAAGGAGGAGGGCGTGCCGCGCGTCTCGAGCCGCTAATCGGCCTGCTTACGCAGGAATGCGGGGATGTCGTACTTGTCGACGCCGCTCTGCTGCAAAGCTTCGACGGTCGAGGCGCGGTTGCGGCGGATCACCGCGGGCACGGAGTCGAGCTCGCTGTAATTGACCGGGCCGGGCAGGTTGTCCGTGCCGGTCTTTTGCGCGACGACGAGCTGCGGCTTCGGCTGGCGGGCCGCGCTCGGGGCGCCGAGACCGGTGGCGACGACGGTCACCCGCAGGTCGTCGGCGAGCGCATCGTCGTAGACGCCGCCGTAAATGATCGTCGCGTCCTCGGCGGCGAACGTGCGCACGATGTTCATGACCTCCTTGGTCTCGCGCAGCTTCAGACTCGCCTTCGACGCAGTGATGTTCACCAGCACGCCGCGCGCCCCGGCCAGGTTCACGCCCTCGAGCAGCGGGCAGGCGATCGCCTGCTCGGCGGCGATGCGCGCGCGGTCGATGCCGCTCGCCATGGCGGAGCCCATCATGGCCATGCCCTGCTCCGACATGACAGTGCGCACGTCCTGGAAGTCGACGTTGACCAGACCCGGGTGGTTGATGATCTCGGCGATGCCGGCGACCGCATTGTTGAGGACGTCGTCCGCCGCCTTGAAAGCGTCCTCCTGCGTGACGTCCTCGCCGAGGACCTCCTCGAGCTTGTCGTTCAGGATGACGATCAGCGAATCGACATGAGGCCCGAGCGCCTCGAGCCCCGCTTCGGCGACCTTCATGCGCTTCGAGCCCTCGAAGGTGAAAGGCTTGGTGACCACCGCGACGGTGAGGATGCCGAGCGCCCGCGCGACCTCCGCGATGACCGGGGCTGCGCCCGTGCCCGTGCCCCCGCCCATGCCCGCGGTGATGAAGACCATGTGCGCGCCGGCGAGCACCTCCTCGATACGCTCGCGTTCGGCGATCGCCACGGCGCGCGCCTCTTCCGGCTTCGCTCCCGCGCCGAGGCCGCTCGTGCCGAGCTGAATCTGGTTGCCGGCGCGGTTGCGCGAGAGCACCTGCGCGTCGGTATTGACGGCGATGAACTCGACGCCCTGCACGCCCTGCTCGATCATGTGGTTGACGGCGTTGCCGCCCGCGCCGCCGACGCCGATCACCTTGATGATCGGCCCGTTCGCCTGGTTCTCTATGATCTCGAACATCTTGCTGTCTCCTTGCCTTTGTTTTGACTTCAGAAGTTTCTTTGGAACCACTCCCGCATGCGCCCCAGCACGGCCCGGACCGAGCCGGCCTGGCGCGAAAGCTTTCCCTGCTGCAGCTGCGCACGGCCTTCCAGCAGCAGGCCGACCGCGGTCGCGTAGCGTGGCGTGCGCACGACTTCGGCCAGCCCGCCCGCATAGCGGGGCAAGCCGATGCGCACGGGCATGTGGAAGATCTCCTCGCCGAGCTCCACCATGCCCTGCATCACGGAGGAGCCGCCGGTCAGGACTATGCCGCTCGAGAGCAGCTCCTCGAGGCCGGAGTCGCGCAGCACCTGTTGCACGAGCGAGTAGAGCTCCTCGACGCGCGGCTCGATCACCTCGGCGAGCGTCTGGCGCGACAGGGTGCGCGCGCCGCGCTCGCCGATACCCGGCACTTCGATCATCTGGTTGGCATCGGCGAGCTGACGCAGCGCCACGCCATACCGGATCTTGATCGCCTCGGCATCCGAGGTCGGCGTACGCAGCGCCATGGCAATGTCGTTGGTGATCTGGTCCCCGGCGACCGGGATCACCGCCGTGTGCCGGATCGCGCCGTGCGTGAAGATGGCGATGTCGGTAGTACCGCCGCCGATGTCGAGCAGGCATACGCCGAGGTCCTTCTCGTCCTCGGCCAGCACGGCGCGCGACGAGGCGAGCGGCTGCAGGATCAGGTCGTTTACCTCGATGCCGCAGCGGCGCACGCACTTGATGATGTTCTGCGCGGCCGATACGGCGCCCGTGACGATGTGCACCTTCACTTCCAGCCGCACGCCCGACATGCCGATCGGCTCGCGCACATCCTCCTGGCCGTCGATGATGAATTCCTGTCGCAGTACGTGCAGGATCTGCTGGTCGGTGGGGATATTGACGGCGCGCGCCGTGTCGATCGCCCGCTCGACGTCGAGCGCCGAGACCTCTCGCTCCTTCACGGCGACCATCCCCGTGGAATTGAAGCTGCGGATGTGGCTGCCGGCGATGCCGACGAACGCCGATGCGATCTTGCAGTCGGCCATGAGCTCGGCTTCTTCCAGCGCTCTCTGGATCGCCGTCACCGTCGCCTCGATGTTCACGACGACGCCTTTCTTCAGCCCCTTCGACTCGTGGCTGCCCATGCCGAGCACCTCGAGCTGTCCGTCGGCGCCGAGCTCCGCCACCAGGCAGGCGACCTTCGAAGTGCCGATGTCGAGGCCGACGACCAGGTTTTTCGTTTCCTTGGCCATCAGCCCCTCACCCGCAAGGCAAAGCCGTTGGCGTAGCGCAGGTCGACGTACTCGTGCGAGCCGCCAAAGCGGGCGACCGTATCCTGGTAGACGTCCACGAAGCGCTGCAGACGCTGCTCGGCCAGGTCGGCGTCACGGCCGAGCATGATGTTCAGCCCGTTGGCCAGCCGCAGTTGCCAGGCGTAGCGCGGCGTGAGGACGACCCGGTCGAGCGCAACATCCAGAGGCCCCAGGATGCGCGAGAAACGACGGTAGCGGACGGCCACTTCCGCCTCGCTGCCCTCCGGGCCGATGAACAGCGGCAATGCTTCACCGCCGTTGCCCGCGAAGCGCTCGCCATACGTGTCGACGAGCCCGCTCGTCCCCCAGCGGGCGATCGCGACATGCTCCTCGATGGCGACCTCCAGCCGATCCGGCCAGACCCGCCGCACCTCTACCGAGCGTACCCAGGGCACCTGCTCGAGCGCGCGTCGCACTCCATCGAGGCGCGCCGCGAAGAAATTTCCGCCAATGCCCTCTCGCGCGGCGCGCTCCACGGCCTCGCGTGGCGCCTGCCGCAGCGGCGTGATGATGTCGATCGTCCGCACCGGCAAGAGCGGCGAGCGAAGCGCGAGAGTCAGGCCCGCGAAGGCGAAGACGAGCAGCGAGAGGCCCACCAGGAATCCCGCCGCGGCGTTGAGGAGACGCGGGTTATCCCACATGCGCCCCCTCCAGGATGCGAAGGCAGAGATCCTCGTAAGAGATGCCGACAGCGCGCGCCGCCATGGGCACGAGCGAGTGGTCGGTCATACCGGGGGCGGTGTTCACCTCCAACAGGTACGGGCGGCCGCGCCGGTCCAGCATGAGATCCACGCGACCCCACCCCGCGCAGCCGAGCGTGCGGAACGCGCTCATGCATAGCGCCTGCAGCGACTTCTCCTTGGCCTCCGACAGGCCGCAGGGCACGATGTAGCGCGTATCGTCGGCGACGTACTTCGCCTGATAGTCGTAGAAATCGCGCGGCGTCTCGAGCTTGATGATCGGCAGCACGCGCTCGCCAAGGATGCCGACCGTCAGCTCGGTGCCCTCGATGAACTTCTCGGCGAGGACTACCCGGTCGTAATTCGCGGCCAGCGCGTACGCTTCATCGAGCGCCGCGGCGCTGCGTACCTTCGACATGCCGATCGACGAGCCTTCGGAGGCGGGCTTGACCATCAGCGGCAGGCCGAGCTTCTTAGCGACGGCGCGCAGGTCGGTCGTCTTGTCGAGCACGGCGTAGGGCGGCGTCGGCAGCTTCTCCGCCTGCCAGATGCGCTTGGTGCGCAGCTTGTCCATGGCGAGCGCCGAGGCGAGCACGCCGCTGCCGGTATAGGGGATGCCCAGCCATTCGAGCACCCCCTGCACGGTGCCGTCTTCGCCGAACCGGCCGTGCAGGGCGATGAAGACGCGCGCGAACTTCTCGCGCGCCAGCTCTTCGAGGCCGCGCTCGGCCGGATCGAAAGGAGCGGCATCGACGCCGCGGCTCTGCAGCGCCTTGACGACCATAGCGCCGCTCTTCAGCGAAACTTCTCTTTCGGCCGAGCGCCCGCCGAGGAGGACCGCGACTTTTCCGAACTCCGCCGCCTTCATGCCGGCTCTCCCACGATGCGGACTTCGGTCTGCAGAACGACACCTTTCATCTGATAGACGATGCGCTGGATGTGCTGGATCAGCCACTCGATGTCGGCGGCGCGCGCCACGCCGCCGGGATTGACGATGAAATTGGCGTGCTTCTCGGAGACGCGAGCGCCGCCGCGCTCGAAGCCCTTAAGGCCGCAGGACTCGATCAGGCGGGCGGCGTGATCGCGCGGCGGGTTGCGAAATACGCTGCCGGCGTTCGGCAGCGAGAGGGGCTGGGTGGCGATGCGCCGGGCGAGAAGCTCCCTCATGACGCCGCGCGAGGTCTCGCCGTCGCCGGGCTCGAGGCGCAGCCACGCCGCGGCGAACCATTCCTCGTCGCGCGCCTTCGGGATGCACTGCCGATAGGCAATATCGAAGTCGTCCTTGGTGCGCTGGCGCAAGGCGCCCGAGCGGTCGATGGTCAGCACGCGCTCGACCAGATCCCAGGTTTCGCCGCCGTAGCAGCCGGCGTTCATCGCGAGCGCGCCGCCGAGGCAGCCCGGCACGCCGGCCAGGAACTCCGCCCCTTCGAGGTCATGCAGCGCGGCGAACCGCGCCACCTTGGGGCTCGCGACGCCGGCTTCCGCATAGAGCAGCCCCGCAGCCATGGCCGGCCGCCGTTTGGGGCTATGGGTCAAGACGACCGTGCCGCCCCAGCCACCGTCGCGCACCAGCAGGTTCGAGCCGAGTCCGACGAAAAGCAGTGGCTCGTCGCCGGGCGCCTGCCGGAGGAAGGCGCTCAAGTCGTCGAGGTCCGCCGGGACGTAGAGACGCCGGGCGAGCCCGCCCGCTCGCCAGCTGACGTGGCGGGCCATGGGCTCGTTCAGCTTGAGCTCGCCGCGCAGTCCCTGCAGTCGGTAGGCGTCAGGCATGTTCATGTGAGCTGCGCAGGGACGTTGCCGATCGAGCCGGCGCCCATGGTTAGGACCACGTCACCGCCCTGCGCCGCGCGGCGTATCGCCGCCGGCATGTCGGCGATGTCTTCGACGAACACCGGCTCCACTTTCCCGGCAACCCGTACCGCGCGCGCGAGCGAACGACCATCCGCGGCGACGATCGGCGCTTCGCCGGCCGGATAGACGTCGGCGAGCAGCAACACGTCGGCGCTGGACAGAACCTTGACGAAATCCTCGAAGAGATCGCGTGTGCGCGTGTAGCGATGCGGCTGAAAGGCGAGCACCAGGCGCTGTCCCGGGAAGGCGCCGCGCGCGGCCGCCAGAGTCGCCGCCATCTCGGCCGGGTGGTGCCCGTAGTCGTCGATCAGCGTGAAATAGCCGCCGCTCTCGAGCGCGATCTCGCCATAGCTCTGGAAGCGGCGGCCGACGCCGTGAAATTCGGCGAGCGCCCGCAGCAGCGCGGCATCGTTGATTCCGACTTCACCGGCCACGGCGATCGCCGCAAGGGCGTTGAGCACGTTGTGCCGCCCCGGCAGGTTCAGCACGACCTCGAGCGGGGCCGCACCGGGCCGCTGCGCGCGGAAGCGCATGCGCGGCCCGTGGTGTTCGATACGCTCCGCGCGTATTCGGCAGTCCTCGTCGGTGCCGTACGTGAGCACCGGCTTCGAGACAAGCGGCAGGATCTCGCGCACATGAGGATCGTCCGAGCAGAGGATCGCCGAGCCGTAGAAGGGCAGGTTCTGGAGAAACTGCACGAACGCCTGCTTCAGCCGGCCAAAGTCCTGCCCGTACGTGTCCATGTGATCGGCGTCGATGTTCGTCACCACCGCGATCACCGGCTGCAGGTGCAGGAAGGACGCATCGGACTCGTCGGCCTCGGCGACGATGAACTCGCCGGTGCCCAGCCGCGCGTTCGAGCCGGCGGCGTTCAGCCGGCCACCGATGACGAAGGTCGGATCCATGCCCCCTTCGGCAAGCACGCTCGCGACCAGGCTCGTGGTCGTCGTCTTTCCGTGCGTTCCGGCGATGGCGATGCCTTGCTTGAGTCGCATCAGCTCCGCGAGCATCAGGGCGCGAGGCACTACGGGAATCTGGCGCTCCCGTGCGGTGGCGACCTCCGCGTTGTCCGTCGGCACGGCGGTAGAGACGACGACGGCGTCGGCGCCCTCGACATTGCGGGCGTCATGGCCGCTGCAGATCGCCACGCCGAGCTTGGCGAGGCGCCGCGTCGCCGCGTTGGCGGCGACATCGGAGCCGCTCACCTGGTAGCCCAGGTTGGCCAGGACCTCGGCAATGCCGCTCATTCCCGAGCCGCCAATGCCGACGAAGTGGATGCGCCGGACTTTGTGCTTCATCGCGCCTCGGCCAATGCCATGCACCGCGACGCCACCGTACGCGCCGCCTCCGGCTTGCCGACGGCGCGCGCCTTCTGCGCCATCTCGAGCAGCTTCATGCGATCAAGGCCGCCGATCAGCTCGGCAAGCCGCTGCGGCGTGAGCTCGCGCTGCGGCAGCAGGATGGCGGCGCCGCGCTCGGCGAGGAAGCGCGCGTTCGCCGTCTGATGGTCGTCGACGGCGTGTGGGAAGGGCACGAGAATGCTTGCCGCGCCCGCCGCCGAGAGCTCCGCGACGGTGACTGCGCCGGCCCGGCAGATCACGAGATCGGCCTCGGCGTAGCGGCGCGCCATGTCGTCGATGAAGGCGACCAGCTCGCCCTTCACGCCGGCGCCGGCGTAGCTGGCGCGCAGCGCATCGAGGTGCTTTTCGCCCGACTGGTGGACGACGCTTGGCGGATCGGCGAGCAGGGCGAGCGCGCGCGGCACGGCTTCGTTGAGCGCCTGCGCGCCGAGGCTGCCGCCGACGATGAGCAGCCGAAGCGGGCCCGAGCGTCCGGCGAAGCGCTCTGCCGGAGCCGCGATGCGCGCGATGTCACCGCGTACCGGATTGCCGGTCCATTCGGCCGCCTTGATCGCCTCGGGGAAGGCGACCATGACCTTGTCCGACACGGCGGCCAGCACCCGATTGGTGAGGCCGGCGATCGCGTTCTGCTCGTGCACGGCGAGCGGCCGTCCGAGGAGCGAGGCCATCATGCCGCCCGGGAAAGCTACGTAACCGCCGAGCCCCAAGACCACGTCCGGATGGAGGCTGCGAATGTGCCGGGCGCTTTCCCAGAACGAAAAAAGCAGGTTCATCGGCAGCAAGAGCTTCTGCAACGGGCCCTTGCCACGCGCCGCGCGCGCGCGGATCCAGGCCGCCGGGATGCCATGGCGCGGGACGAGGCGTTCCTCCATGCCGCCGCGCGCGCCCATCCAGACGACGTTCCAGCCGGCCGCGCGCGCTTCCTCGGCGACGGCAAGCCCCGGGAAGATGTGTCCGCCGGTGCCGCCCGCCATGATCATCAACGTACGGCTCAAGCGTTGGCCCTGCCGTTACGCATTTAACCCCCGGGCCAGTTGTCGATTCTCCCAGTCGATCCGCAATAGGATCGCGAGGGCGACGAAGTTGACCACCAGGCCCGAGCCGCCGTAGCTCATGAGCGGAAGCGTGAGGCCCTTGGTCGGGAGCAGGCCCATGTTCACGCCCATGTTGATGAAGGCCTGGAAGCCGATCCAGATGCCGATGCCCTGCGCCACGAGAGCGGCGAAGTGACGCTCGTGCTGCGCGGCCTGGCGGGCGATGGAAAAGCCGCGCGCCACGATCCAGGCGAAGAGCACGATGACGAGCAGGACGCCCGCGAA
>DASQYN010000572.1:0-2557 GCA_035639215.1 Burkholderiales bacterium | reverse complement strand
AGGCCTCCTCGCAGAAGCCGCAGAAGATGCACTTCGTCAGGTCGATGTCGTAGCGCGTGGTCCGGCGGGTCCCGTCCTGCCTTTGCTCGGATTCGATGTGGATCGCCAGCGCCGGGCAGACCGCCTCGCAGAGCTTACAGGCGATGCAGCGCTCCTCGCCGTTCGGATAGCGGCGCAAGGCGTGCAGGCCGCGGAAGCGCGGGCTCTGCGGCGTCTTCTCCTCCGGAAACTGCACCGTGATCTTGCGCGCGAAGAGGTGGCGGCCGGTGAGCGCCATGCCGCGCAGCAGCTCGAGGAGCAGGAACGAGCGGAAGAACTCGATCACGCGCGTCATTGGGGAGTTTTGCCTCCGTCCCCGAATCTCATTTCCACAGGCTCCACGGCGTCTGCATCCAGATGCCGATCACCGCGATCCACACCAGCGTAAGCGGAATGAAGACCTTCCAGCCGAGCCGCATGATCTGGTCGTAGCGGTAGCGCGGGAAGGTGGCGCGGAACCAGAGGAACATCGAGACGATGAGGAAGATCTTGACCAGCAGCCAGGCGAAGGGCGGCAGCCAGTTGAGCACCACCGAGTCGATGGGCGACTGCCAGCCGCCGAAGAACATGACGGCGGTCAGCGCGGAGATCAGCAGCATGTTCGCGTACTCGGCGAGGAAGAACAGCGCGAACGCCATGCCCGAATACTCGATCATGTGGCCGGCGACGATCTCCGATTCGCCCTCGACCACGTCGAACGGCGCCCGGTTGGTCTCCGCCACGCCCGAGACGAAGTAGACGACGAGCATCGGCAGCAGCGGCAGCCAGTTCCACGACAGGAACGTGAGGCCGCGCTCGGCGAACCAGCCGCGGCCCTGGCCGGCGACGATGTCCGAGAGGTTGAGGCTGCCCGAGACCATCAGCACGACCACCAGCGCGAAACCCATCGCCAGCTCGTAGGACACCATCTGCGCCGCCGAGCGCATGGCGCCGAGGAAGGCGTACTTGGAGTTCGACGCCCAGCCGGCGACGATGACGCCGTACACGCCCATCGACGAGAGGGCCATGATGTAGAGCAGCCCCGCATTGATGTTCGAGAGCACGACCTCGGGCGCGAACGGGATCACCGCCCAGGCCGCCATGGCGGGGGCAATGAACAGCACCGGCGCGAGCAGGTAGAGGCCCTTGTTGGCGCTGCTCGGGAGAATGAGTTCCTTCATCAGCAGCTTGATGCCGTCTGCGACCGGCTGCAGCAGGCCGAGCGGCCCGACGCGGTTCGGCCCGATGCGAATCTGGATCCAGCCGATCAGCTTGCGCTCCCAGAGCGTCAGGTAGGCCACCGCGCCCATCAGCGGCGCGACGATCGCGACGATGAAAGCGAGGTTGGTGACCAGCGCATAAACGGCCGGCCCCCACTCCGGGCCGAAGCGCGCGTTGCTGAAGTTGGCGAGCGATTCGAGCACTAGTCGATGGGGTTCATAAGGTCATGCCGCCTGCTGCACGACCGCCTTCTCCAGGGTCAGCGTGCCGAACATCGGGCCGAGGGCCGCCGTGGTGGGATGCCCCGCCGGGATGCGCACGCAATCGTGCGGCAGGCCGTCGTCCAGCGCGGCGAGCAGCTTCGCCTCTCCGGCGTCGCTCTTCACCCGCACCGGCTGCCCGGCCGCGACGCCGAGCTTCGCGAGCAGCGTGGCGTTCATCCAGGCGCGCGGCGGCCGCGCCTCGCGCGTCTTCTGCAACGGCGGCGAACGGCGCACCAGCGGGTCGGCGAAGTAGGCCGGCACGTCGGCGACGCGCTGCACGCCGGAAAGCGAAACGGCCTTCTCTTCGACGCCGCCGATGCGGTTCGACAGCAAAGCCGGGACGTCTTTGCCGCCCAGGCATGCGGCGCGCACCTCGTCGATAGTGTCGAACTGCATCGCCTCGCGGCCGAGCAGGCTGCCCAGCACGCGCAGCACCTTCCAGGCCGGGCGCGCCTCGCCCAGCGCGTTCACCGCGGCATGGAAGCTCTGCACCCGGCCCTCGATGTTGACGAAGGTCCCGGCGCTCTCGGTGAAAGGCGTGATCGGCAGCACGGCGTGCGCATAGTCGAGGCCGGTGCGCCAGGGGGAGAGCTGCACCACGAACTGCGCCGCGCGCAGCCGCTCGAGCGCGGCCCGCGGATCGGCGCAATCCAGCTCGGGCTCGGCGCCGAGCACGACGATCGCCGGCTTCTCCAGCACGTCGTTCACGTTACCGCCCGCCGGCAGGCCGGCGAGGTAGCCGCCCACGGAATTTGCGGCTTCTCCCACAAACCCGACCTTCACGCCAAGCGCCTGCGCCGCCGCGTGGATCTGCGCGGCCTGCGGATGCTGCTCGGCCCACGCGCCGATCAGCACTGCGCCGTTTTTCCCGGTATTCAAGACTTCTGAGAAACCGCTGATCGCAGAAGCGATCTGCGAGGGGGCGACGATGTTGCGGCTGGCGACCGGCATCAGCCAGTCGTCGTCCACCGAATGCAGCATATGGATCTGCGCGCCGCGCTTCGCCGCCTGGCGCAGCCGATGCGCGAGCAGCGGGCTTTCCTTGCGCAAGAACG
>DASQYN010000571.1:0-11865 GCA_035639215.1 Burkholderiales bacterium | reverse complement strand
GCGGCCCGACTGCGAGATGCCCTCGATCATGGCGACGTCGAGGTTGGTCTTCGGATGCCGCGCGCAGCCGTGCCCCTTCGCGCACTCGGCGTTCTTCAGGAAGTTGAGCGGGTTCGGGTTGCCCGAAGCGTCGGCGTCCTCGTAGCGCAGGAACGAGATCAGGTCGCGCACCGCGGCGAAGCCGATGCCGTTGACGCGCGGATCCTTCGCCCGGTAGACGAAGCTGTAGATCGTGCCCGCGTCCGGCGCGACGCTCGAGCCGTTCGGCCCCGGCACGGCGGCGGGCGGCGTGAACGCCACCGACCAGGAGCCGTCGCCGTTGTCGACGTAGTGCCAGTCGGTCACCGGCACCGAAGGCGCCGTGTACGTCTGGTCGCCGGGCGGCACGTCGCCGTAGTCGGTGAGCCAGGATTGGCGCGCGGTGAAGGTGACTTCCGAAGTGTCTCCCGCGTTCGCCGGCGGGTAGGAGAGCCGGAACTGCGTCGGCGAGCCGCCCGCGTAGTCGGGAATGAACTCCTCGCGCGAAAGCCCCGTGATCGGCGTGCCGTCCCCGTGCGTCGCCACCGGGAAGCGCGTGCCGATCGGATCGTTCATCACGCTCGCCGGATTGTCGCTTTGCGCGATGTCGCCCTGCCAGCCGCTCCACACCACCGTATAGCCGTAGCGCAGCATCGACGGGAAGCTCGCCGCGGGCGGCGCGCCGGTGACGGAGTTGCCGGCTCCGCCGATGAAGGTGCCGTTCGCGAGCTTGTTGCCGCGGTTGACGACGTCGTAGAAGAGGACGCGGCGCGCCGCGCTCGCGTCCTGCGGCGTGAGGATGACGAAGTTGGTCGTGTAGGCGACGTAGCCTTTCGAGCCGGGAATCGTCGGCGCGCGGTCCAGGTTGACGATGCCGGCGTTCAGCCGGTTGTGCGGGTCGAGCTCGCCGTGCACCACGCCCGCGATGTAGCGATAAGGCCCCGCGGCGCCGGGCGGCGTCGCGCCGCCGAAGGCCGGCCCGGTCGCGAGCACCTCGAGGCTGCGGATCACGCCCGCGGGCCGGGGCGAATGCTTCTTGCCGTGGTGTGCTTCGTCCGCCTGCGCCGCCCATGCGCCACCTGCCAGCAACGCGAGGGCGCAAGCGCTCCTCAACAGCGTTTTACGTTCCATTTGGCTCCTCCAAGTAGACGTCGGGCTCTCTCGGGCCCTTGGCGTCGAAGCTACTGCCCTTTGGCGAGCCGATCTATGGAAGATACTTGTGAACTTAAGCTTTCCCGCTCATGAAAGGCCGTCCGAAAAAGCAAAGGCCGGCTCGCGCCGGCCTTCGCTTCGGATCTGCCTCGGTCGCGCTCTAGCGGCCGTAGATTGCGATGCAGCCGTTCAGGCAGCCGGCGACGACGTTATTGGCCGGCAACGGCACGAGGGCGTGATTGTTACGCGCATTCACGGCAACCGAATGCGCGCTGCCCGGCGACTGGTTCACAGTGGGAACGAGCTGCTCGAGCGTCTGCTTTTTAGCATCGATGACGCCGAGCGTCGGGCCGACGGCATTGCCGCGCGCGGCGAGGTAATAGTCGCCGTCACCCGGGTTGAACCAGACTTCGTCGCTGCCCGACACGCCAGCAACGTTCCGGTCGATGCTGCCGTTTCTCGCATCCATGATGATCGAGATCGGCGCGGCCGCCGGCGCTGTCGCAGTGGCGTCCCTCGTCCACGAGTTGCCCGCAGTGTCGAAGACCACGCTGCAGCCGAGCAGCAGGTCCTGCTTCGGCCCGATCGTCAGCCCGGCCGGCTGGCAGAACTCCACCGGGAACAGGGCTTCCAGGTTGCCGTTCGGATTGATCTTGGCCACCGCGCCGTCCTTCTCGTTGGGACCGACCTGCGGGATCGAGAGGTAGAAGCGCCCGTTCCCGGGGTTCCACTGCGGCTGCTCCGCCCCGTTGGTGGCATCCACACCGTGGGCCGCGTCGAACGTGATCCGCTTCTGCACCGTCAGCGCGCCCGTATTGCGATCGACCTTGATCAGCGTCGCGAACGGCGGATCATCGGCGTTGTTCACTGCGAGGATCAGAGAGTCTTCCGGATCGTACGCCAGCTCGTCGGCGCGCAAGCCCAAACCCGAGCTGAGTTTCGTACCGCCGCCGGTGTTCACCTCGCCGACGATCGTATCGTTCCGCAGATCGATGGTGACGACCCTGCTCGGAGCATCGGTCACGAACAGCCAATGCCCGGAAACGACCACGCCATTGGGGCCGGACGTATCGTTGTCGCCGGTGAATCCCTTGAACCCGCCGTGGATGAACCGTACGAAAGTGCCGTGCTTCGCGTCCACCACGTCGACGGCCGCGTTCGAGCGGTCGGCGAGATAGTAGAGCTGCGTATCGGCGTCGACCCAACTGATGTCGAAAGCTTTCATCTTCACGCTGCCGGGAACGGGCACGGTCGCGAGAAGCCTTACCGCACCGCTGTCGTGGTCGTCGTTGTCGGCTAGAGCAATGCAGGAAAATGCGACGGCTCCTGCGCCGAATAGCGCGCAGAGCCGCAGGGACTTCGGAAACATGGTTCTCCTCCTCTGAACGAATCGCCGCAAAGGCAGCGGCGGCACCATCCTCCGAAAGCTTTTGGTCTTGACTGCTGACGCTAAGCTACGCCGGCAGCCTTACCGCCCGCTGACGCGCAGAAAAGAAAAAGCCCGCGCCTTCCGCGGGCTTTCTTAAGAAATGTCGGCTTTTATTACAGGCACTCGCCTCAATGAGGAATGCGAGCGCGGATACGCGAGATCGTGTGGCGCGTCACCTGCGCCGCCCACTGGCTGTCGACCGACTGCTGCCCGACGACCGGCCGAAGATCCAGCGAGAGGTTGGTGATGTAGACCCAGCCGTCGTGCCGCGCGAGGCTGGCCGGGAACAGCAGCCCGACGGGCGAGCCGTTCTTCACGCCGTCGAAGTCGCCGAGCTTGGCGATCGCCTTGCCCGTCGGATCGGTGACGACGATCTCGTCGGCCTGGTTGGCGCACACCCAGACGTTGTCGTCCTCGTCGATCATCAGCCCGTCGGCGCCGTTGATGCTGTTGGTGAAGACGCTCGCCGCGCCGCCCGTCGCGCCGGCGTTCTCGATGCGCACCACGGCGTCGTTGCCGGTGTTGGCCACGAAGAGCGCGGTCTCGTGCCGGTTGAACTGCAGCCCGTTCGCGCCGAAGGGCGGGAAGCCGGTCGTGGTCAGCAGCGGATCCTGCTTCCATACGCTCGAAGCGCCGCCGCTCGGCCCGGTCTTGTAGACGACGCCCGTGAACGACGCCGAAACGTAGACGTTCCCTGCGTGATCGAAGGTCAGCGCGTTCAGGCCGTCCCCGGACGTCGCGGTCATGAAAACGCTCGAGCCGCCGGTATGCGGATTCACGTCGAGCACCTTGCCGGCGCCAAAGTCGATGACGAGCAGCGCATGCGTCTGCGGGTGGAAATCGAGGCCGAGCAGCGCCGAGCTCGAGGCCGGCACCTTGAGCGTGCGCTTGAACCGGCCGGTGTCGTCGAAGATATAGATCTCTCCGCCGGGCACGCCGGCGGGATTGAACCCCGTGGCATAGACGTCCCCGTTCCACGGGTCGACGGCGATGCCTTCGGGATTGAATGCGCCCGGCGGCAGCGTGCCAAAGCGCTGCACCGCGCCGCGGTCCCAGGCGAAAGCCGCCGTGCAGGCGAGAGCCAGCACGGCGAAAAGCAGGCAACGGATGCGATTGGCGATCATGGGTTCTCCTCCAGGAGATTAGCGCTCGGGCGCGGATTCGGCTTGCGGCGCCGGCGGCAGCGGCTCGCCGCCGGGGCCGTCGACGAAAGTGAGCGGCGATTGCGGGGCCTGCTGGCCGACGCCCGGCTTGGTCCAGTCGCAGACGCCGTCCGGGAACGTCGCGTTCAGCCGCGCGAGCTGGTCGGACGTGAAGACGATCGGCGCATAGTCGGCCGCATTGAGCGGCTTCAGCTGGCACTTGAGGATGTTCTCGGCGAGCGGCCCGCCGGCGACCTGGCGCGGCGAGGCGTGCTTGGCGAGCCTCGGGTCCGCGTCGCAGAGCGCCATGTCGGTGATCGGCGTGGTGAAGTTCACGTCGCCGGTTAGGAAGCAGAAATCCACCGCGGCCGCCGGCTTCGCTGCGACCACCTGCGCATGGGTGCGCACCGAGTTCAGCGTCTCCTTCGGCGCATCGACGTTGAGCGTCGAGAGCCATGCGTCCATGGTCAGGAACGACTTGACGGTCACCGCCGCGATCTGCGCCGGGGTACCGGGGAGAAGCCCGGTACCGTAGCGCCACATCACCTGGTTGCCGTGGTCGCCATTCTCGCCGTCGATGCGCGCGCGCTCCGAGAAGCTGCGCCAGATGTAGTGGATGCCCGTCTCGTCCCAGCCGCGCGAGTCGATGATCGGCAGCTTGCCGAGGTTGCGGCCGCTCGAGACGATCCCCGCCTGATAGGCGATATCGAGCGCCGCCCGGTCTGCGACCGTGCGCTGCGCCCGGCGGTTCGAATCGGCATCGAAGCCGCCGATCTTCTCGTTCAGCGTCACGAACTCCTCCGGCGTGATCGTGCCGGACATCAGCGCCCCCAATCCGTACTGGATGCCGACGTTATCGCCGGTCTGCCGCGCGCGCACGCTGGCCGGCGCGTTCTCGTTGGCCGTGGTGCCCCACACCGCCGTCGCGAGGTCGGGATCGCCGCAGCGCGTGCCGTTCGGATTGGTTACCGGGTCGTACACCAGCGCCGCCGGCAACAGGCAGTTGTTGCGCGGCGCGCCGACGAACCCCATAGCGCCGGTCGTAGCGTTGAGGACGAGGAACGGTACATAGTTGCCCGGCTTGTTGTTGAAGCCGAAGGAGTTGTTCCAGGACTGGCAGCCGAGGTGGTCGAGATGGCCGTTGATCGCCGCTTTCTTCGCATTGATCTGCGCCGTGGTGTAGCCGCCCAAAGTCATGAGCGCCTGCCAATCCGTCTCGGCATAGAGGTTGACGAGCAGCACGCAGTCGCTGACTTCCATGCCGGTGGTGATCGAATCGGGGAAATCGCAAGCGGGCTGGATGCCGTCAAGCAATCCGGGGAAGATCGACGAGACGGTGTTCTGCTGGATCGAGCCCCCCGAGCAGCCGTTGCCCATGGTGTAGGCGATCGGGCCGTAGGTGTCGACGATGTGCTCCTTCATCATCATCACCGTCTCGGCGACCAGCACCCGGTTCGAGTTGTAGAGCGAATCGGTGAGGCTGTTGTCGGCGACCATGAAGCCGAGCCTGAGCGCGCTGTCGTCGTTGAGGCCGGTGATTCCGCCGATGACCCAGTTCTGCTCGCTGCGGAACTGCAGCCGCGGCTGGCCGGTGGAGGCGCCGAAGGTGTAAAGGACCTTGCCGTTCCATTGCGGCTGCGGCGCGAGCGCGGTCCAGGGCTGGGTCGGGTCGAACAGCACCGCGATGTCGTAGATGCCACGATTCAGCGTGCCGCGCTCGACCCGCACGATGTACTTCATCGTGACGCCGTTCGCCGTGGTCGTATCGGCGACGTCGTCCGGGTTGGTCGTCGCTGGGTTATACGGCTGGAAACAGGAATTGGCCGGCGTGGGCGCCGTAGTGGTCGGCGACGGATCGGGCAGCACGAATGCACAGTTGCTGGTTTTCGTCCGATAGAACAGATGGACCTCGGTGGCGATATTGCATTGCGCATCGCTCGCGGACGTCGTCAGGCCGCTCGCGTTGCTGGCCGGCGTATTCCCCGCGGCGGGCTGCGCCGTCGGCGTGGCGCAGATCCACGGCTGGGTCTGCGAGGCGAGCAGCACCGGTCCGCCGATGGGATGGTTCGTGATGGTCAGCGCCGCGCGCGGGCGGCCTTTGCCCTGGCCGTTGGAGTCGGCGAGGAACTCGTTCGGCCCGACCACCAGGCCGGTGAGCACGCCGCGCATGACGCGCGACGCGGCGTCGGTGGTGAATACGCTGGTGACGTCGTGGCCGTTGAGAAACAGCCGGACATGCTGCAGCGGCGCGGTCTGCGGCACGCGTACCTCGACCAGCGCGTCGCCGCCGCTGATCAGGTCGGCGCGGTTGGAAAGGGTCCGAATCTCGAATTGGCCGGACGCGTTGTCCTTGGCGAACGCCAGGATCGCCGTACAAGAAAGCAGCGCCGCCGCGGCGCACCTGATCTTCATGAGCTCCTCCCCAGGAGTTTCTTGGAATTAGTCTCTGCCGGCGTCCCGCGCGGTGTCAAGAAAAAGAAAAGGGCGCGGAATACGCGCCCTTCGCCGGACAAAACGTAAAAATTATCGACAGCCGTCGGGCATGCGCGAGGACTTGCCACGCTCGGACCAGCGCTCGCTCTTCGGATCGAACACCTGCGGCCGCAGGAAGTCGTTCGGATCGATCAGCAGCCGGAATTCCGGCCAGTCCTTCTGCGCGAACCCCATGTTGAGCGCCGTCTCTTCCCAGGCGATCTTGTGATAGATCCCGGAGCCTTTCTGCGCAACATCAGTAATGTGCCCGGGGTAGTACACCTTGGGCCTCAAGTGCTGGGTCACTTTGATGATGTCGCGCTGCTGGTTGTTGGCCGCGCCGAGGCTCACGATCGAGCCGAGCAGCACGTCGGTCGAGGGCAGCGTGTCCATCAGGTCATACAGACTCTGGCCGATATTCCGCGCAAGCGCGAGCTTGTCGGGCGGCGTCGTCGGGTCGTTGTACTGCGATAGCGTCACTAGGCCGGGGTCCGCGCCGATGCCTTCGGTCGCCGGCCCGGCGGAATTCAGCCAGACGAAGCTGAAGTTGTTGTCGCCGCGCAGGACGAACTGATACAGGATGGTGATCGAGCCGCCGGGAATTCCCGGCGGGCTGCCGAAGCCGGTCGTGCGTGTATCCATCTGTCCAGGCACCGGCGGGTTGCTCGGCGTAAACGACGTGCCGTTCGGGAACATCGCCGGATAGGTGACCGCAGGCGGCGGCGTCGTGATGGTGCGCCCGGCATAGCGAGGATCGGCGAGATCGAAGAGCGTGGTATGCGGAAAGCTCGAGTCGATCGGCGCCGTGCCGGAATGGATGAACTTGAAGGCGAGGATGCAGGCTTGCGGGTCGAGTGCGCGCAGCCGCGTCGCCTTCGAGCGGCCGGTCGTCGGGTCGTACTGCCCGGGATACGAGCCGGCGGGCACGACGTCGACGCATTTCACCGGGTTGCCGTCGGGCACGATCTTCGCCCCGCCGTTCACCGCGTTCGGGTCGTTCCACATGCGCTGCACGTCGAGCTGCATCACCTGGCAGGTTTCGGCCGAGGCGTAGATCGTCGCGCCGCTCCACTTGGCGATGTAGGCCGCGTTGTCCGCATGGTCGCCGTGGCCGTGGCCGAGGAAGATCGCCTCGGGCTTGGCGTCCGCGAGGTCTTTCGGCAGCAGCTTGTCGTAGCGCCGGTCGATCGGGGCGGTCGGCAGCTCCGGCTTGGTCAGGTAGCTGTCGAACACGACCACCCGGCCGAGCACGGACGCGACGTAGGTCGTATTCGCCGCCCAGGAGAAGATCACCTTGTCCTTGTCGACGCGGCCCCTCCCGTCGACGTTCTCCGCGCCGAAGATCTTCTGCCGCGCGGCGACCAAGGCGGCGTTCGCCGCGTCGTCGCCGTCTTGGTCGTGCGCCATGGCCGCGCAGGCCATCGACACCATGGCCGCGCCCGCGGCCAGTTTCAGGACTTTCATGTTTTCCAAGTTCGGTCTCCCTTGTTTCGGATCCACGCGTTTCGGTGGCAATGGCTGCGGCGTCACTCTAGTCGCGGCGCGGCCGGCGAAACATTCGTGTTGCTTCTGAACTCATGGCCGCCTTTCATGAATCGCAACGCCGCCGGCGGGCGTTTTTTACCGCGCCTTCCGGCGGTCAATCGTCGTGGTGGTGGCCCTTCAACACCTCGGCGGTGATCTCCCTGCCCTGCTTCGTCTTCAGGAAATCGTCGGTAAAGCGGAGCACCTGAAAACCGTTGCCGTCGCCGACGATCCAGAGATTCAGCTCGTCCGCTTTCGCCCCGTGCCCTTTTTCGTGGGCCGCGCGAACCTTGACGATGCGCACCAAGCCGGCTTGCTTCTCGACGGTCCTATCCGCGGTCGGCGACCAGATACCCGCCCCGGGAAGGAAGGCGGTTCGCGGCGCCGGCCCTTTCCAGTACGCGATCTCCGCCGGGTGAAGCGGATCGCGGATGTCGTATACGCGCGTGCCGGTGCCTCTCGAGCCACAAACGGCCAAAGTGGGATCGTTCGTACGATCGACGGCGCATCTTTCAGTGGAATAGTCGAGGATCCCGTCGCCGACTTCCGCCGGCTCGCTCAGGAATTTCGAGCAATTGGGGGGATATTGCACTTCGAGCATGATCTTGGAGACGATCCGGGGGTTCCTCTCGTCGGTGATGTCGATGACATTCGCATAGCCGTATGGCGACGCGCCGCGGGCGCATGCCGCCGCCAGACCGCCCGCGCCTCCCTGGCCGCCCGACTCGTCCGTGCTGATGTTGTACGAGCGCCCGTGGGAGAAGAACGGCAGCATCTGCTCCGCCGTCCCTTGGTCGTCCCAGAAAAGTGTGCTGACAACCTCGATCTGCGGGTTGGGGCGACGATGCTGAATGTCGCTCACATCCAGGATCACCAGCCCGTCCGGGCCCGTACCGAACGCGGTGTTGCCGACGTTGCCGTAGCTGCCGGCTTGCCCGGCATAGAGACGCGTGCCGTTCTTGTTGGTGGAGAGGTCGTGGGGCCGGCCATTGCCGTTGAACGTCCAGTTGAGGAGCCACTTCGCGTCATACGGGTCGGTCACGTCGATGATGGGCATGATGCCGCCCAAGCCTTCGAAGCTTTGGCCGATGTAGTAGGTCTTGCCGTCCTCGGCCCAGTTACCCATGTGGCCATGGCCGTCGGGCACGGTGATGCTCGACGCCAGTATCGGGTGCGCGCAGTCCTGGTTCAGGTCGTAAACCGCGAAATTCGGCCCGTTGCTTTGCGCAAGCGCGAGGAGCCCGCGCTTCTGGTTCACCTTTACATTTTCGTGCGGGTTGAGCCCTGCGGGAGTGTCATCGAGATACGCGGTCGGCTGCGGATTGCTGGGATCCGAAACATCGATCACCACCACCCCGGGGTGCGCTTGCAGCGTAGGACGTTCCGACGCCATGTAGGCGCAGTGATCGAAGTACGCTGGCCCATCCTGCGAGAAGGCCCCTTCGCCCCGGAACTGGCCGACCAGCTCGAGATTGCAGTTGTAGCCGCGCTCCGAGTCGGTATGGCCGTTCACCACCGCGCGTTCGGCCGACGTGGTCTGGCCCTGCAATCCGCTTTCGGTGTGATCGGAACGGCCGCAGTGGGCCTTGGGCACCGGCCCCATCGATCCGAGCTCGTGGCCCGGGCGGCCGCCGGGGTCGGCCCAAACCGAAGTGCTAAGCAAAAGACCTAGCGCCGCCGTCGCGAGCAGCGTCGTTCTCATGATTTTCTCCTCCTTGGGGACCGAATCCGGGAAGTTAATCCGTACGTCCGACCTGAATCATTCCGTTCGCTTCTGAACTCATGTCCGCTTTTCATGAATCCCGCACACAAATGAAAACGGGAAGGCATTGCGCCTTCCCGTCTTTCGGCTACGGCTAACGCTCAGTCGTCGCCGTGCCGGCCGTGGTGGCGCTCCTCGCGCGGCATCTTGCATTTGAAGTTCGCCGCATCGTCGGTGTTGCCGCTGCCGTCGAAGACGGCGACGCGCGGATACACGCAGAGCGGGCGCGTGCGGTCGACGACGCCGCTCGTCAGGTGAGAGGCGATGACGCTCTTCGGCGCCTGGCCTTTCTCGACCCAGTTCTCCAGCGCGGTGAGCATGTCGAAGGTGTTCGGCCCCGGCCCGCCCGAGCAGTGCTGCATGCCTGGCACCATGAACAGGCGGAAGAAGTCGTTCACCCGCTCCTGCGCGTCCTCGAGGTCGTCGCCGCGGTGGCGCATGAAGTCCACCACGCTCTCGAAGTAGTTGATCGAGTTGAGCGGCGAGATGTCCGGGTCGCTGAAGCCGTGGTAGACGATGAGCTTCGAGCCGCGCCGCTCGAGGGGCCGCAGGTCCGGATTGACGGCGTCGAGGACCGGCCCGACCTTGGAAAGCGCGAAGAGCAGATCGGACTCGAAGTTGAACGTCATCGGGTCGTACGACACGTTCTCGAACACCATGTAGCGGAAGAAGCCGTCGGCGGCGAGCCAGTGCAGCCCGGTGAAGGGCGCCGAACCGGTGGTCCACGCCGCCCAGCCGCCCGGGCCGTCTTCGGCGCCAGGGAGGAGCGGCGGATGCACCAGCGCGCCGCCGAGCGCCTGCGAGTGCACGCCGGTCTGGATTTTCCGCACCGCCTCGACCTGCTTGGGCGTGAAGCAGGTGCTCGGATCCTGTCCAGGCTTGCAGGCGAGCACCGAGGGATCGAAGTGGCACTTGCGCGGATCGTCGATCACGCCGTCGGCGATGCCGTCGATCGTGTCGCACGCCGCCTTCGTCGCCGCGCCCAGCAGCGCGGTCTTCGACGCCGGGATGTAGCTCTCCGGATCCTTCAGCGTCGCCATCGCGTACCAGAGGTGCGAGCCGGAGTAGAAGCGCGTCCAGTTGTTGGCCGGGTCGCCGGCGATCAGGCCGTCGAAGTCCTCGGGATAGCGCTGCGCCTCCATGAGGCCCTGCTGCCCGCCCTTCGAGCAGCCGACGTAGTAGGAGTACTTCGCCTTCTCGCCGTAGAAGCTGCGCGTGATCGACTTGCCGTTCACCGCGGTGACGTGCGTGCCGCGATGGCCGAAATCGGCGACCAGGTCGGGACGCCCGATCGCCCAGGTCGAGTCGAACGAGCCGGAGCTCACGTGGCCGGTGTCGGTGCTCGCCACCGCGTAGCCCCGCGCGATCGCCGGGCGCATGGCGCTGTAGCTGATGACCCCCGCCGTGCCGCCGTTGCCGACCAGCTGGAACTTGCCGTTCCAGCCCGAGGTCGGCAGCCAGACCTCGAATTGCACCGCGGGCTTCGTCACGCCTACCACGCGGCAGATCGGCAGCGCGACGGTGCCGACCGGGCTCGGGTTGGCGCCGGCCGGAAGCTCCTGCGCGAGCGAAATGGTCGTATCCGGCAGCGCGAGCGCGGCGAGCTCGGCGCAGGTCTTCGGCTTCGCCGCCGACGCGGCCCCCGCGGCAAGCGCCAGAGCCACCGCCGCGGCGATCTTCGTCCTCTTGGTCATCGATCTCCCCTTGTTGTCCGTCATCTCACGTGGATGTGCTTCTCGAAAAGCTCCTCGTCCACCGCGCGGCCCATCAGGAAGTAGCCGTACGGATTCGGATGGATGTGGTCGCCGAAATCGAGCCGCGGGTTCATCAGGTCCGGATCGGCGTCGCTTCTCATGACCTTGTCGAAGTCGATCACGGCGTCGCAGTTCGCCTTGCGGCGGATCCAGTCGTTCACGATGTGCCGGTACTCGGTCATCTGCGCCGTCCAGGCGGCGTTGTGGCGCGGGATGATGGTCGAGCAGAAGATCGGCAGCCGCGCGGCGTGCACGCGGTCGACGACGTTCTCCATGCCGGCGATCAGCTGGTCGGCGTTGACGCCGCCGGCGATGTCGTTGGTGCCCTCGAAGAACACGACGTGCGTCGCGCCGGTGCGCGCGAGCACGTCGCGGTCGAGCCGGTCGACCGCCGCCGGGCTGTTGCCGGGGAAGACATTGGTGACGCGGTTGCCGCCGATGCCCTCGTTCACCGCGCCGAGCTGGACGTTCTCCTTGTCGTCGAGGAACCGGCGCAGGAAAACGATGTCGTGCCAGCGGTCGTGGCCGTCGGTGGTCGTGGCGGTGCCGTCGGTGATCGAGTCGCCCAGATACACCACCGTACCGTCGGCGCTCGAGGAGTAGACGTCGATC
>DASQYN010000570.1:0-3751 GCA_035639215.1 Burkholderiales bacterium | reverse complement strand
CCGTTGCGCGCGATGCCCATGCCGCTCGTGCTCGGCCTGGAGGCGGCAGGCGTCGTGGAAGCGGTCGGCGAAGGCGTCGAGCGCTTTCGCCAGGGCGACCGCGTCGCGTACGCCTCGGCGCCACTCGGCGCCTACCGCGACGTGCGCAATTTCCCGGCCGAGCGCTGCGTGGCGCTCCCCGCATTCCTCTCGGATCGCGACGCGGCGACGGTTCTCCTGAAGGGACTCACGCTGCAGACGCTGCTGCGCCGCGTGTTTCGCGTCCCGGCGGGCGCCTGGGTGGTGTTTCACTCGGCGGCGGGCGGCGTCGGCACGCTGGCCGGGCAATGGCTGCGCGCGCTCCGGGCGCGGGCGATCGGCACCGTGGGCGACGAAAGCAAGGTGGCTGCGGCGCGCGCCGCCGGCTACGAGGCGGTCTTCGTGCGCGGGCGCGACGACTGGCCGGCGCGCGTGCGCGAGCTGTCGGGCGGCGGCGTGCCGGTCGTGTACGACTCGGTGGGCCGCGACACCTGGCAAGGCTCGCTCGCCTGCCTCGCGGCGCGCGGGCACCTCGTGTGCTTCGGCAATTCCTCGGGACTCGCGCCGCCGTTCCAGGTGAACGAACTGCGCGATCGCGGCAGCCTGATCCTGACCTGGGTGCGCTTCAGCGACTACACCGTCGATGCCGCCGAGCTGCAATCGGCTGCGCAGGAACTCATCGAGGCGATCGCGAGCGGTGCGCTGAAGCCGCCGGCCGCGCATTGCCTGCCGCTCGGCGAGGCCGCCGAAGCGCATCGGCTGCTCGAGAGCGGGCGCACGACGGGGCCGCTGGTGCTCTTGCCTTAAGACGGCGTCGAAAGGCTCTGGTACCCGATCTTCATCGCCATCCTTTCATCCGAGGAACGCGTCGAACCGCGCCGCTGCGTCCGCCGGGCTTTCTGTGAGCACGGTCCGCGCGGAAGGCAGGAGCTCCTTCACGCGCTCGAAGTACTGCAGGAGCATGTCCGTGCGCGCGCAGGCCAGGAGCGTCGGCACCTTGACGAGCGGCAGTCGCACCTCCTTCCCGTACGCGATGGCGGCGCGATAGGACAAGTGGTAGGTGCGCGCGGCCTTGAAGACCTCGACCGCCTTGTCGTGCAGCTCGTCGGCGCTCGGCAGCCCGACCCGGCGCGCGTGCGGCGCATCCGGTTTGTACCAGGGCCAGAAGAGGTACGCATCGCGCACGAAGTTCCAGAGGAAGTGAATTTGGCTGCCCTGGTGATCGAGCTTCACCGGCAGCGCGTAGCGCTCGAGCATCTCGGCGCGCTCCTCCGGGGTGTAGAGCGACACGCCGTCGAGGATAAGGCGCCGTACACGCGTCGGATACGCGATGGCGAGTTCGATCGCGATGTTGGCGCCGGTATGGCTGCCGTAGAGGTCGAAGCGCTCGAGGCCCAGCGCGTCGAGCGCCTGCAGGTGGCCGCCGACGAAGTAGGCGAGGTCCGGATTCGGCCGGCGCGGGGGCGCCGAGTCGCCGTTGCCGAGCGTATCGGCCGCGACGACGCGGCGCTTCGCCGCGAGCGCGGCGACGAGCGGCTCGAGCATTTTCGCCGAGCCGGGGGAGGGGTGCAGCATCACAAGGGGCGTGCCGCCGCTGCCCGCCTCCCGGTAATGGATCTGCCCCTCCGCCGTATCGACGAACCTTCTTTGGATGTCCGTTCTCAACTTACCCCAGCGGCCGGCAATATAGCGTCCATAGCGTCCACGGGAAGATGGCTTGACGGATTCGGATCGATTGTATACGTACGGTACACGTCAACGGCGCGCCAGGCCGCTTGAGATGACGGACCTCAACATCACCGCGCCCTTCGCTCAGCACGCACGTGCGCTCGCCGACAAGCCGGCGCTCGTGCACGGCGGCCGCGTGGTGCTCTACCGGGAGCTGGATCCGCTGGTGCGCCGCACGGCCGCGCACTTGTACGCGCTCGGGCTCGAGCCGGGCGAGGTCGTCGGCGTCGCGCTGAAGGACAGCATCGAGCACATCGTCATCCTGTGCGCCATGGCGCGCGCCGGCATCGTCATGCTTCCGCTCGACTGGCGCTGGACCCCCGCGGAGCAGGAGCGCGTGCTCGAGCATTTCGGCGCAGTGGCCGCATTGATCGAGCCCGGCCGGCCGCAGCCCGAAGGGTTTCGATGCCTTGCCGTCGATGAAAGCTGGGCGAGGGAATTGTCTGCCAAGGGCTTCCAAAGCGTCGCCTTCCCGGAAGGTGACGTCCCGCTGCTCATGTCGCTGTCTTCCGGCACCACCGGCCGCCCCAAGGGGCCGCGCCTGCGGCACAGCCAGTTCATGGCTCGCTACCGCGTGTTCTGCATCAACCTCGGTTTCCACAGCCAGGACCGCTTTCTCTCCGCGACGCCGCTTTACTTCGGCGGTGGCCGTACCTTTCCGCTGGCCATGCTCTACATGGGCGGCACGGTGTTCATGCTCCCGCCGCCGTACGAGCCCCAGGAGCTGTGCGAGGCGGTGGAGCGTCACCACATCACCAACCTTTTCCTCGTGCCCACGCTCATCCGGCGCCTGATGACGCTGCCGGACGAGAAGCTTGCGCCGCTCAAGGGAATGCGGCTTCTCGTCTCGTCCGGCTCGGCGCTGCATCCGGACGAGCGGCGCGAGATCCGCAAGCGCGTGTGCCCGTCCTTCATCGAGTACTACAGCTCGACCGAGGGGGGCGGCGTAAGCTTCCTCACGCCCGAAGACGCGGACGAGTTCGGTGATTCGGTGGGCCGCCCGGTGTTCGGCGTCGAGGTGCAGTGCGTCGACGAGTCGCACCGCCCGCTGCCGCCGGGCGAGGTCGGGCGCATCCGCTATCGCGGCCCAGCGGTCGCGGAGGGCTTCTGGAACGATGCCGAGGCTACGCGCGAGTCGTTCCGCGAAGGCTGGTGGTATCCGGGCGACCTCGGCATGATGGACCAGCACGGCTACCTCTATCTCAAGGGCCGAGCGAAGGACATGATTATCCGCGGCGGCGTGAACATCTATCCGGCAGAAATCGAGGCAGTGCTCCAGGCGCATCCCGGCGTCGCGGACGTCTCGGTCGTCGGCTGGCCTTCGCGCGAATTCAACGAGGAAGTGGCCGCCTTCGTGATCCTGAAAAAGGCCGGCTCGGTCGAGCCCGAAGAGCTGAAAAGCCTTTGCCGCGACAAGCTCGCGCCGTACAAGGTGCCGAAGCAGGTCTTCGTCGTGCAGGAATTCCCGCGCAATACCCTCGGCAAGGTGATCAAGTCCGAGCTGAGCGCCCGATTGCCTTCTCTATAAGAGGTGTCCATGAAGAAATTGCTGACGTTCGTTCTCTGCATCCTCGCTGCGTCGGCGTCCGCGCAGCCCTATCCCAGCAAGCCCATCAAGGTCGTCAGCCCCTGGTCGCCCGGCGGGCCGGCGGAAGCGCTCGCGCGCGTCGTGACCACCAAGATGTCCGCGGCGCTCGGCCAGCCGATCGTCATCGAGAGCAAGCCGGGCGCAAACGGCGAGATCGGCACGGCTTCGGTAGCGAGCGCGGCGCCGGATGGCTACACGCTGCTGCTCTCGCATCTCGGGCCCACCGCGATCTCGCCGGCGCTGAAGAAAAGCCTGCCCTACGACCCGGTGAAGGACTTCGAGCCCATCTCGCAGGTGGTCGCCGGCCCGACCCTGCTGGTGGTGAGGAACGACCTGCCCGTGAGGAGCGTGAAGGAGCTCATCGACTACGCCAAGGCGAATCCCGGCAAGCTGGCCTACGGCTCGGTCGGCGTCGGC
>DASQYN010000569.1:0-2146 GCA_035639215.1 Burkholderiales bacterium | reverse complement strand
AAGGGGCGACGAGCTTGCGCAGGGGCGCGTAGGACGGCGGCGTGCGGTCGCCAAGGCTCTTCACGAAGCCGGCGAAGGACTTCGACGAGCCGAGCAGGCCCGGATTAAGGAAATCGAAGATCGACCACAGGTCGCGAAGATTATTCTCGATTGGCGTGCCGGTGAGCGCGATGCGGCGCTCGGCGTCGAGCGCCTTGACGGCGCGGGTCTGCTTGGCGTCGGGGTTCTTGATCGCCTGCGCCTCGTCGACGACGGCGAGCCGCCAGCGCGTCCGGCCGAGCCAATTGAGCCGCAGCAACGCGGCGTAGCTGGTCACGACGACGTCGGTCCCGGCCAACTCTTCCGCCGAAGGCGATTTCAGCCGTTCAGCCGGCGCGAAGGCGGGATGCGCGACGAAGACCTTCAGCGACGGGGCGAAGCGTTCGGCTTCCGCCGCCCAGTTGGCGAGGAGCGAAGCCGGCGCGACGATGAGGCTCGGCCGGCGCTCGCCTTCGCCGTTGCGGAGCGTCAGCAGCAGCGCCAGCACCTGGATGGTCTTGCCGAGCCCCATGTCGTCGGAGAGGCAGGCGCCGAGGCCGAGGCGTGACAGAAAGCCGAGCCAGCGCAGGCCCGCGTCCTGGTAAGGCCTGAGATCGGCCTTCAGCGTGTCTCCCGGATGCGCGGCGGTGAGCGTCTCGGGGCTGCGGCAGGCGGCGAGCGTCTCGGCGAGCCAGCGGCCGGCCGTCACGTGCGCCCATGACGCTTCCGCCGCCTGCGTCGCCTCGGCCGCGCTGATGTCGGCGCCGGCCAGCAGCCGCATCGCCCGGCCGAACGGCACGCCCTCCTTGCTGGCGAGGCGCTCGATCTCGGCGTAGCGGTCGAGGGTCGCTTTCAACCGCGCCGCGTCCACTTCGACCCATTTGCCGCGCAGCAGCGCGAGGCCGTCTGTCGTGGCGAGCAACCGCGCGATCTCTTCGCGGGTCAGCGGATCGCCGTCTAGCCTCACGTCGACCTGGAAGTCGAGCAACTGCGCTGCGCCGACCAGCGTCGGCGCTTGCGAGCCGACGCTCGCTTCGACCGCGGGGCGGCTGGGCCGGCCGCCCGACCAGGTCGCCGGCATCCTCACGACGACGCCCGCCTGCTCCAGCGCCTCGGCGTCGGAAAGGAGCCGCATCGCCTCCCGCGGCGTCCAGCGCAGCGGGTGGAAGATCTCGCCGGTATCGACGATTTCCTTCAACCAGGCGCAACGCTCGCTCGCCCGGCTAACCGGCTCCAGCAGTTTCAGGAGGTCGCTCTTCGCCCCCGCGCCGGCGTATTCGCGCAAGGCCGCGCCGAGCGGCGCATGGCGCAGCGCGCCATGCGCGGCGAGCGAAGACACGTAGGTGGCGAGGAAGGCGAAAGGGCGCTCGGCGTCCTTGCGGTTTTCGGCGAGATTGAAATGCACGCGGCCCACCAGCCGCCAACGGCTGTCGCGCGCCGCTAGGAAGGCGCCCACCGCAAGGTCGCTCTCGGCGCGCTCGCCGGCGAACGCCTGCGCGAGCGACCCCCACAGCGCCGCGAGCCGATCGGCGTCGAGATATTCGCCACCGCGCATCGGGGGCGCCTCGCCGGCGAGCGCGGCGAGAGCCCCTTCATCCGGCGCCCGCGGGAGTTCCACTTCGGCAGCGGCTTCTCCGATGGCGCAGACCGCAGCGACGAACCGCATCGCAAAGGCGCGCCAGAACGCGAGATCCGGCGGCAGGGAGGTCCCCGCCTCGGCGAGGCCGAGTTGCAGCAGGCCATGCCCATCGCCTTTGCGGAAAGCCGCTTCAAGCCGCTTCGCCGCGCTCTGATCGACCGCAGTGTCGTCCTCAACCGCTTCAAGGCGCAGGGCGCCGTGAGGCGTCAGGAGGCAGGCGAAAGAACGGAGCATCGGAGCGGTCACATCCGTACGAGTCGACCGCAGCGTTTAGCACGGCTCACAAAAAGGCCGTCCATCGTCGTGTGTGACGACCAAAGCTCGCCGACTCGCAAGAGGTTTAGGCGCCACGCGATGGCGAGCTAGACGGCGCGGCCAAATCATCCCACTGCCCAATCGGACGGAGCGCACCCCGGTCATGATCCGATTGCGGTTGCAGATGCTCGCGCCGCCTTCGCGAAATCGGGATGGCCATAGAGATCGTTGTGC
>DASQYN010000568.1:0-4445 GCA_035639215.1 Burkholderiales bacterium | reverse complement strand
CGGTGGCCTGGGGATCCTGCTGGGGCAGAAAGGAATAGCCGATGCCGGCAACGGCCAGCACCGCCGCGCCGACCGCGACCGCCACGGCGGGCGAACTCTTCTTCCCGCCGGCGGCCTGCGCCTTCAGCTGCGCTTCGCGCTTCTTGAACTCCGCTTCGCGCTTGGCTCGCTCTTCTGCATCCTTCTTCGCGCGGGCTTCGACTTCCCGGCGCGCCTTCTCTTCGGCTTCGCGTTTCGCCTTCTCGGCTTCGAGGCGCACGCGCTCGCGCTCGGCGGCGGCCTCCTGCTTGGCCTTTTCCGCTTCCTGCCGCGCCCTCTCCTCGGCCTCGCGACGCGCCTTGTCCGCCTCCGCCTTGGCCGCCGCGAGCGCTTCCTGCTTTGCGCGCTCGGCTTCCTGCCGCGCCTTTTCCGCCTCGAGGCGCGCGCGCTCGCGCTCGGCCGCCGCTTCCTTCCTGGCCTGCTCGGCCTCGAGGCGCGCTTTCTCCTCCGCTTCGCGACGCGCCTTCTCCGCTTCCGCCTTCGCTGCGGCGAGCGCTTCCTGTTTCGCGCGCTCGGCTTCCTGCTTCGCCGCCTCGGCCCTCGCTTTGGCTTCCGCTTCCCGCTTCGCCTCCGCCTCGGCGCGCGCTTTCTCGGAAGCCATGCGCTTCGCTTCCGCTTCGGCCTCGCGCTTTCGATACTCCTCTTCCCTGCGCTTGAGCTCCGCCTCGAGCTTTTCTTTCTCCTCGGCGAGCTTGGCGCGCACTTCCTCCTCGCGCTTTGCGGCCTCTTCCGCCTCCTTCTTTTCCTGCTCTCTTGCCTTGACGCTCGATTCCTCGGGCGTCACGCCGCGCAGCTTGGCGATCTTTCGCTTCGCGAGCGCGGCATAGATACCCGTCGGAAATTGCTGGACGTAGAGCTCGAAGTCTTCGGGGTCGTTACCATCCTTGATGGCGCGCCAAAACTCGAGTTCGACCTCCTGGTTCCCCGCAGTGCTGCCGGCCCCGGTAGCGCCGCTGCGCGTCGTCTCCTGACGCGGCGTCGGCGCTGGGCGCGACAACATGGGGGCAATGTCGGTCATTACCCCGACCACCGTCTTGTCGGCGTCGTCCTCTTCGGCCTTGCCCTCCAGCGCCCGTCTCAGGGCAACGGCGAGATCCCGCGCGGACTGGAAGCGGTTGTCGGGATTCTTGGCGAGCGCCTTGTTCACCACAGCGTCGAAAAGCGAAGTGACGGCGTTGTTGAGCGACGATGCCAGTGGCGGCTCTTCCTGAATGATCTTCTTGGCGATGGTCCACGCGCCGCTTCCGGTGAACGGTTTCTCGCCGGTGAGGAACTGGTAGAGGATGATGCCGGCGGAGAACACGTCGGTACGCCGGTCGATGTTCCCGCCGGTGATCTGTTCCGGGGACATGTAGGCCGGCGTGCCGACCATCGTGCCCGCCTGGGTGCGCTCGACCGAGGTCCGGTCGGAGTCGGTTACCCGCGCCACGCCGAAGTCGGTGAGCTTGGTGCGCGCCTGATGGTCCAGCATCACGTTGGCCGGCTTGATGTCGCGATGGACGATGCCAGCCTGGTGCGCGAAATCGAGGGCGTCGCACAGCTCGCACATGATGCGAACGGCTTCCTTCAGATCGAAGCGCTCGTTCGCGTCGAAGAAGTTCTTGAGCTCCTTGCCCTTGATGAACTCCATGACGAGGTAGGCGATTTCGCTTTCCTCGCCGAAGTCGTAGACCTGCACGATGTTGGGGTGATTGAGCCGGGCGACCGCCTGCGCCTCGCGAACGAAGCGCATGGAGTAGTCCTTGGCGGTGTCCTCGTCGAGGTGGCTCTTCAGGATGGTCTTGATCGCCACCCGCCGCCCCAACCGCGGGTCCAGGCCCTCGTACACGACGCCCATCGCGCCTTTCCCGAGGACGCGCTCGATGTTGTACCGACCGAGAGTCTTTAGCTCAGGCGCCGCCATGGGGCGTGACGCATCTCCCTGAATTACTTCCTTTTTAGCAACTCGATATTATCGAGAGCCGGCCGCACGCTGACAAGGCAATCCGGCTCGGATTTTGCCGCCCACCCTCCTTGCCTGGAGCGCCGATTTCCGTCGCAGCCCGAGGGCGGTCGCCATTGCGCGGAGCTCGACCCGGCGCCGCTTAACGCAATTTGACGTTAAACGGCCTGCCGCGCCCCTTGGGCAGCCTTGTCCCGACGCGCATGGCGTGCTACTCGCAGAAGAATTCGACGATGTCGTTCGCCGTTGCTCGGGACTGGCCGAACGCGATCCAACCGTGCCCGCGCAGGGTGAATTCCTCGCGCCGCAGCACGATCTCCTTGTCGCCTTCTATGGTAATGAAGGTGCCGTTGGCGCTGTGGTCGGTCAGGATAAACTTGTCGAGGCGCCGCTCGATCTTGCCATGCGCGCGGGAAGCCATTCGCTCGCGGATAACGAGGTCGGCTGACTGATCGCGCCCGAGCGCGATCGACGGCCGCTCCGCCGACAGGACCAGCTCGTTGCCCTGCACCACGAGGCGAAGCTTGGCGTTCTTCGGCTTGTACAGCGACTTGTGGGAGGCGAGTGTCGTCATGTCCTCGCTCTGCTGCCACATGAGCTCGTAGACCTGAATCTCCTGCGCCTTGCCTTTGACCTGGATGGTGGTAATCGCGCGGGTAGCGGCCTTGAGCATCGGCGACATCAGCATTACCGTGTCGCGCGCCGTGATGATCTGCCCCTTCGTCGCTACGCCGGCCAGCCGTGCCGCGAGGTTGACGGCATCGCCGAAAATGTCCCCTTCGCGCTCGACCACCGGGCCGTGGTTGAAGCCGATGCGGATGCCGATCTGCGTGTTGCCGACCGGCGGAAGCTGGGCGATCGCCAGCTGCATCTCGATGGCGGCATCGGCGGCGGCGTCGGCGGTGGCAAATGACGACATCACCTCGTCGCCGATCGTTTTGATCACCCGGCCCTTAGCGCCGACCGTCTTTTCGCGCATCAGGTTGACGCATTTTTCGATCGCCGCGTGCGCTACAGAGTCGCCCGCCAGCTCGTAGAGCTTCGTGCTGCCGCTGACATCGGCGAAAAGGACCGCCGCTTCGCTCAACTCCTCGGCCATCGACAACCGCCCGCCTCCCTGTGACGCGGATTGTACCCGGGAGCAAAAAAATCGGGGCGCCGAAGCGCCCCGGTCCTCCTCCCTCGAGGATCAGTCAGTTCTTGCAGGCGTCGCCCTCGCGGCTTTCGTTGAAGCAGGTCGGCGTCGAGATGCCGGTCTCGTCGATGCGATGGTCCATCGGCGGCGTCGTCCCGACGTCGCCGGCAAAACCATAGTCGATCTGCTTCTGCACGCTGTCCGTATCCAACGCCTCCTGCAGCGCCTGCGTGGCGATCTGGCTTACCGTCGCACCGATCGAGCCCGTGATCGTGATCACCGTGCCACAGGCAGGACCGCCCACGCACGCGCCGTTGAAGAATACGTTGGCGTTCGAATTCGATGCGCCGAAGCTCGCCGGCTGCGGCGCACCGGTCAGGTTCCAGCTGCTTGCATTGCCCGTAAGGAACAGCGTGCCGCCAACGGAAACATTGAGCGACGTGATATCGAGATCGCTATTGAGGTTCGCGCAGCTCGCCGAGTTGGGAACCAAGCACGTCGCCGGCCCCGCGCCACCGGACGAAATCTTTCCGGTCACGTTATTCGAAGCGACGAAAAGATTGAAGAGGCCACCGCTCGAGTCGCTGATGTTTTCGAACCCCGTCCAGGAGACGCCGCCGCTGTTGCCGCCGTTTTGGCTCGTCAGGTTGTATGTTCGTCCGCTTCCGGTGACCGTGTCGCCGTTGCTACTCCCCGTCACAGAAGTGATTCCCGTCCAGCTCGCCATACCAGTGCTCGCGCCGTTAGCAAGATTGAAACTGACTGGCGTTGCGTAGACAGCGTAATTCAAAGTGCCATTGGTGCCGCCGTTCAGCGTGCCGGACACCGCACCATTGGTGCCCATATTGAAGGTTCCGGTTCCGAGGTCTGTGAGGTTCGCCATCCCAGTAAACGCGCCCGAGAGATTGGTCACCGTGCCCGTGTTCGAGCCCGTAAGAATCCATGTCGCGCTCGTCGCCTGTAGCGTGCTCGTACCGCCACCATTGAGGTTCTCGAACGACGTCCAGAAAACCGTGCCGTTGTTGCCCGCGTTCGGCGCAGTAATGGTGTACGTCGCGGCTCCGGTGATCGTGTCGGTCGTGGCCGCGCTGCCGTTGACCGAAGTGATACCTGTCCAACTCGCCGTGCCTGTGCTCGCGCCGCCGTTCAAGTTGAACAGCACCGGTGAGGCGTAGCTAACGTAGTTGAGCGTCGCCGTGTTGACGGAGCCGGTCACCGTGCCTGCGCTACCCATGTTGAGCGTGCCAGCGTTGTTCATGTTGACGTTGCCGCCAACCTGGTTGCCGCCCGCGAGGGTCACCGTACCCCCCACCGTCGTCACGTTGCCCG
>DASQYN010000567.1:0-3920 GCA_035639215.1 Burkholderiales bacterium | reverse complement strand
GGCGATCCGCTACGCGAGCGACAAGCTGCGCGACAAGGCCTTCGCCATCGCCGGCAACATGCTCGAGTGCGCGGCGGCCGACCTCGAGCTGCGCCGCGGCGCCGTAGGCATCGCGGGCGTCCCCGGGTCCGCAGTGTCGCTGGCGCAGCTCGCGCAGGCGGCGCGCCCCGGCTGGGATCACCGCCGCCCCGGCGGCATCGAGGCGGGCCTGGAGGAAACGCATTATTTCGAGCCGCCGACCGTCACCTGGGCGTATGCCGCGCACGCGGCGATCGTCGACGTCGACATGGAAACCTTCCGCGTCAAGATCGAGCGCTACGTGGTCGCCCACGACTGCGGCGTGCTGGTGAACCCGATGCTGGCCGAAGGCCAGATCGTCGGCGGCGTGGTGCAAGGCATCGGCGGGGCGCTCGCCGAGGCGATCGCCTACGACGACCAGGGACAGCTTCTCTCCGGCACGTTCATGGACTACGCCATGCCGATCGCGAGCGAGCTGCCGGCGATCGAGCTGGTGCACCAGCAGATCCCCTCGCCGCTCAATCCGCTCGGCGTCAAGGGCCTGGGCGAAGGCGGCGCCATCTCGCCGCCGGTCGCGCTCGCCAACGCCGTATGCGATGCGCTCTCGCCCTTCGGCCTCGAGCTCAACGCGACGCCGATCAGCCCGGAAGCGCTGTTTCGCTCGATTTCCGCCAGGCGGAGGTGACGCGGCCCTCGCGCCTCACGCGAGGCGCTTCACGAAGCCGGCAACGGCGCGAAGCACTTCGTCGAGACGGTCGCGGAACGGCGCATGGCCGCACTTTTCGAGCTTGAGCAGCTCGCACGGGCCCTTCACGCGGCGTGCGATCTCGTCGAGCTGGACCAGCGTGCCGTATTCGTCGTCGTAGCCCTGGATGGCGAGCACCGGACAGGCGATCTTTGGCAGGAAATCGTCGCGGATGTCCCAGCCCTCGAACTCGGGATCGAGCCAGACGTCGGCCCAGCCGTAGAAGGTCTTGCGCGCGTCGCGGTGATAGCGGCCGAGCCGCGCGGGAAGATCGGTGGTCGCGAACGTCTCGGCCGCCTTGCGGATCGACGACAGGCAGACCGGCTCGATGAAGACGTGCGGCGCCATGACGACGACGCCTCGCACTTCATAACCGGCGCCGGCGTGGATCAGCGCGATCGAAGCGCCGTCGGAATGGCCGATCAGCACCGGGTTCTGAATCTGCAAGGCGCGAAGGAGATCTGGTAGAGAAAGCAAGGCTTCATCGTGCATGAACTGCACCGTGCGCCGCGGCTCGGCGAGCACGTCCGACTGTCCGTAGCCGTAGCGGTCGTAGACGAGCGCGCGGCAGCCGGTTGCGGCGGCGAGCTGAGCGGGAAAGTCGCGCCACTGCCGGATCGAGCCGAGTCCTTCGTGCAGGAAGACGAGCGTCGGTTCGCCGCCTGAATCCTCGCCGACCCACTCGTAAGCGAGCGAGCGGCGCGCGGCCGTCGCGAAAGGCATCGCGCGAATTTATCACGCGATAATCCGCCCGCTCATGCGTTTCACCGCTTGGCTGGTGCTGGTCGCAACGCTGCTCCTCTGGTCGGGCAACTGGATCGTGGCGCGCGCCGTGCGCGCCGAAGTGTCGCCCGCGATCGCCACCGTCGGGCGGCTGGTGATCGTATTGATTGTCCTCGCTCCTTTCGCTTTTTCCGGCCTGGTCAGGAAATTGAAAGTCCTCTCTCGGCGCGATTGGGCGATCCTCGCGGCGCTCGGCCTCGCCGGTGGTGGCCCGCACCTAGCGCTGCAGTGGCTCGGCCTGCACTACACCACGGCGGCGAGCGGCATCCTTTACCTCTCGACCACGCCGATCTTCATCGTGCTGATGTCGCACGCGCTCGGCGAGCGGATCGGCCGGCGGCAATGGACCGGCGTGGCGATCTCGTTCTGCGGCGTGTTCCTCATCGCCACGCAGGGCGATCCGGCGGCGCTCTCCTTCAACCGGGGCGACCTCATGGCGCTCGCCTCGATGGTCATGTGGGCGGCGTACACGGTGTTGCTGCGCGTGCGGCGCGATCCGCTGCAGGTGATCGAGCTGCTGGTCATGATTTGCGCCTTCGGCTTCCTCTACATGGTGCCGTGGCTCGCCTGGGAGCTCCTCGGCGAAGCACGCGTGCAGCTCACCTTCGCGGGGGCGACCGCGGTGCTCTATTCAGCGATCGGCTCGCTGCTGCTCGCCTACGCCGGCTGGAGCTACGTCGTGGCGCGCCTCGGTCCGGCGCGGGCCGGGATCACGCTGCACCTGATGCCCGCCTTCGGCGTGCTGCTGTCCGCGATCTTCCTCGGCGAGTACCCGCAGTGGTTCCATTTCGCTGGCATCGCGCTCATTCTTACCGGCGTGGCACTTTCTTCATTCAAAGCCTCATCGGCTTCCAGTACCCCGTAAGCTCCAGATAGCCTCGGCCCACTTCATAGTTATCTCTAAAGGCCCTAACGGCACCTTCCCAGTAGATGGTGCCGGTGCTCGCGCGCGAGTCGAGCTCCTGGTCGTCCATGAGCGGCTCCAGGCGAAGGCCGCTCACCTCCATCGACACCGGATAGCGCACGCCGGTGCGCGGCGATTGCCAGGTCCGCAAGGTCCTGAAAGAAGTGCCGGGCGGAGCGTAATGAATGCCGCCGTTCCGGCTGCGCATCTCGAAAGCCATCATGGAGCGGCCGTCGAGCAGGTTGATCCCGGTCCAGTCCCAGCCTTCCGCTTCGGGCGCGAGGTAGGCGCTCGACCACTCGTGGTCGAGCCAGGCGGTGCCGCCGACTTCCTTGCCGTCCACTTTTCCCGAAACGCCAAGCTGCGGGCGGCTGTAGTAGTAGCTCGCCTCGTAAGGCCGGTGGCCCTTGCGGCTGAAGCCGCGGTCTCCCTGCAGCACGGGCGCGCCGGGGGCGGCGAAGGAAAGATCGAGGCCGAAATCGCGCGCCGGAATGCGCGCGCGGAAGCGCTCGCCTTCCTGCTCGAGCGTCCAATCGTCGATCCATACCCGCGCGCGCTCGCGCTCGGCGCCGGCCAGCCCAAGGCCTTCGCGCGCGGCTCGCTCATCGTGCACCAGCCGGCCGCGCCGCGGGTCCGAGAGCGCGGCGTGCGCGAAGAGGATCTGTCGCGGAGCGAACGAGCTCGGGTTCGCGCTCTGCTCTGGCGGCCGCGCCCGGAAGAAGGTGACCTGAAATCCCAGCGCATCGCCCAGCCAGCCGGTCACGTACCACCACTCGGTCCGGAACTCGGGATGCGCGCCGTCATCGTGGGGAAACGCGAAGCGGCGGCCGGGCGTCACCTCGGCGTACTGGACTTTGCTAGCCCGCGCAGCGACGGGCAACGTGGCCAACCCCAGCAGAAAGCTCCGGCGCCTCACCAATCTTCCCGGACGGCGCGCACCGGCCCCATACCCATCGCTTCGCGCGCGGCGACGATCGCCGTCCCCACCGCGAGCACGATGAGCACCGCGACGAGCGTGCCGAGTAGCAGATAAGGCGGATGCATGTCGATCGACCAGTTGAACGACTGCCGGTTCACCACGTAGACGAGCACCAGGCTGATGGCGGCGCCGCTCGCGAGGCCGGCAAGTGCTCCCGTGATGGCGAGCAGCGCGCCCTCGGCGGCGAGCATGCCGGCGAGCTGGCGCCGGGTGAGGCCGAGGTGGCGCAGCATGCCGAGCTCGCGCCGCCGCGCGAGCACCATCGCCCCCAGGCTCGAGGAAAGGCCGAACAGGCCTACCAGCACGGCGACCGCCTCCATCGCGTAGGTGACGGCGAAGCTGCGGTCGAAGAGGCGAAGCGACACCGCGCGGATCTCCCCGGGATCGTTCATCTCGAGCGACGCGCCGCCCGGCAGCGCGTGCACCGCAGCCATGGCGGCCGCGCGGGTGGCCCCGGGGGCGAGCCAGATCGCCGCGTCGTTCACGCGCCG
>DASQYN010000566.1:0-5770 GCA_035639215.1 Burkholderiales bacterium | reverse complement strand
GTGAGGACGTCGCCGATGGTATAGTTCCTCACGTGCCCCATGTGCAGCTTCCCCGACGGATAGGGGAACATGGAAAGACAATAGAACTTCGGCTTCGCCGGATCTTCCTCGGCGTGAAACGAGCGGCGGCTCTCCCAGAAGGCCTGGGCGTCGCGCTCTACCGCACGGGGCTCGTATACGTCTTGCATGGCGAAAGCGCCGAATTATAGGGCGGGAGGATCGATGAAACTGCTGCGGCTCTTCCTGGTTTTCGCGTTCGCCACGCTCTGTCAGGGGGCGCTGGCGCAGGTCGCCGCGACCGTGGAAGGCGTGCAGATGCCGGCATGGCTCGAGCGCAGCGGCGTGAAGAGCCCGCTGCTGCCCGGCATGGAGCTGAAGGCCGGCGACAAGGTGATCACCGGCGGCGAATCGCGCGCAGTGATCAAGCTCTCGGAAGGCAGCCTGGTGAAGCTCGGCGCGAACGGCCAGCTGCGCTTCGTCGAGCTGAACGCCACGCAGCAGCTCTTCAAGGGGGCGCTCGACGTCCTCGAGGGCGCTTTCCGCTTCACCACCGACATCGCCGGCAGGAACCGCAAGCGCGAGGTGAGCATCCGGGCCTCGCAGGTCACGACCGGCATCCGCGGCACCGACGTCTGGGGCAAGGCCGACAAGGACAACGAAGTGGTGTGCCTAATCGAGGGGCAGGTCGAGGTGACCGCGCAGGGCGAGCCGCCGGTCAAGCTCGACCAGCCTCTGCAGTTCTTCCGCCGCGTCGACGGCAAGGCGCAGCCCGTCGGCTCGATCGACAAGGAGCAGCTCGACAAGTGGGCTTCGCAGGTCGAGCTGCAGCGCGGCAAGGGCATCGCCCGCGCCGGCGGCCGCGTGAGCGTCGAGCTCGGGCGCTTCGACGAGCGCACGCCCGCCATCCAAATGCGTGAGGACGTGCGCAAGGCGGGCTTTCCCGCTGTCATGACGCCGATCCGCGGCAAGGAGAAGACCGTCTACGTGGTGCGCATCCGCCAGCTCGCCTCGCGCGCGGAAGGCCAGGCGCTCGCCGACCAGCTGCGCGACAAGTACGGCGTGAACGAGCCCAAAGTATCGCGCTAGGTGGGGATTCGACCGCTCGGCGAATCCGACCTCGCCGCGGCATGGGCGATCATCAACGACGCCGCGCAGGCCTATCGCGGCATCATTCCAGCCGATCGCTGGCACGAGCCGTACATGCCGCGCGACGAGCTGGAAAACGAGATCCGTTCGGGCGTGGTGTTCTGGCTCGCCGAGGCCGAAGGGCGCCTGCTCGGGGTCATGGGAATCCAGGACAAGCGCGATGTCGCGCTCGTGCGCCATGCCTACGTCGCTCCGGGCGAGCAGCGCAAAGGCGTCGGGCGCGGCCTGCTGCGCCATATCGAAGGCCTGACCGACAAGCCGGTGCTCATCGGCACCTGGGCGGCCGCGCAATGGGCGATCGACTTTTACGTGCGCAACGGCTTCGCGGTCGTTTCGCAGAGCGACAAGGACCGGCTGCTGCGCAAGTACTGGTCGATCCCCGAGCGGCAGATCGAGACGTCGATCGTCCTGGCCGACCGGCGATGGAACGCGCGCCGCGCCGACCTATAATGCCGGTGCTTTGTCGCTTCACCTCGAACACCTCAACCCCGAGCAGCTCGCCGCAGTCACCCTGCCCGATGAGCATGCGCTGATTCTCGCCGGCGCGGGAAGCGGCAAGACGCGCGTGCTGACCACGCGCATCGCCTGGCTGATCAAAGGCGGGCGCGTCACGCCGGCCGGCGTGCTCGCGGTCACTTTTACCAACAAGGCGGCGCGCGAGATGCTGACGCGGGTCACCGCCATGCTGCCCCTCAATCCGAGGGGCATGTGGATGGGCACTTTCCACGGCCTCGCGAACCGGATGCTGCGCGCGCATCACCGCGAGGCCGGGCTGCCGCAGGCGTTCCAGATCCTCGACTCCCAGGACCAGCTCGCGCTCGTTAAGCGCCTGGCGAAAGGCCTCAACCTCGACGAGGAGCGCTTCCCGCCACGCGAGCTCGCCTGGTTCATCAACGGAAACAAGGAAGAGGGCGTGCGCGCCGGCGAAGTGAACGTGACCGACGAGAACGGCCGGCGCATGGCCGAGTTCTACGCCAGCTACGACGAGCAATGCCAGCGCGAGGGCGTGGTCGATTTTCCGGAGCTGCTGCTGCGCACCTACGAGCTCATGAAGCGAAACGAGATCCTGCGTGAGCACTATGCGCGGCGGTTCCGCCATATCCTGGTCGACGAGTTCCAGGACACCAACCGGTTGCAGTACCGGTGGTTAAAATTGTTTTCCAGCCAGAACTGCTTCTTTTGCGTGGGCGACGACGACCAGTCGATCTATACCTTCCGCGGCGCCAACGTCGGCAACATGGGCGACTTCCAGCGCGAGTTCAGGGTGCAGCACGTGGTGCGCCTCGAGCAGAATTACCGCTCGCACGGCAACATCCTCGATGCGGCCAACGCGCTGATCGCGAACAACCGCAACCGGCTGGGCAAGAACCTCTGGACCGCCGCGGGGCGCGGCGAACCGATCCGCGTCTTCGAAGGCGAGTCGGACGCCGACGAGGCGCGCTGGCTGGTCGACGAAGTGCAGGCGCTTGCGCGCGAGGGCACGCCGCTCTCGCAGATGGCGGTGCTCTACCGCTCGAACGCCCAGTCGCGAGTGATCGAGCATGCGCTCTTCTCGCGCGGCGTCTCCTACCGCGTGTACGGCGGCCTGCGCTTCTTTGAGCGCGCCGAGATCAAGCATGCGCTCGCCTACCTGCGCCTGGTCGCGCTGCCCGACGACGACAACGCTTTCCTGCGCATCGTCAATTTCCCGCCGCGCGGCATCGGCGCGCGCACCCTCGAGCAGCTCCAGGATGCGGCGCGGCAGAAGGCGAGCTCGCTGTTCGCCGCGGCCGAAGGGAAGGTGGGCGCGTTCACGAATCTCATCGAGACGCTGCGCGCCGAGACGCAGGGCCTGCCGCTCAGGGAGCTGGTGGAAGTCGTGGTGGCGAAGAGCGGGCTGATCGAGCACTACCGGACCGAGCGCGAGGGCGCCGACCGCGTCGCCAACCTCGAGGAGCTGGTGAACGCCGCGGCTACGTTTAGTGAGGAAGACCGCGAGATCGAGTCCGGGGAAGCCGCCGATCCCCTTACCGCGTTCCTCACCCACGCGGCCCTGGAAGCGGGCGAGCACCAGGCGGGCGACGGCCAGGAAGCGCTGCAGATGATGACGGTGCACTCCGCGAAGGGCCTCGAATTCGACGTGGTGTTCCTCTCCGGCCTGGAAGAAGGCCTCTTCCCGCACGAGCAGAGCGTCATGGAGCGCGAAGGGTTGGAAGAGGAGCGCCGGCTCGCCTACGTGGCGATCACGCGCGCCCGCAACCGCCTGTATCTCTCACATGCGCAGACGCGCATGCTTCATGGCCAGACCCGTTACAACGTGCCGTCGCGCTTCCTGGAAGAGATTCCCGCCTCGCTCCTCAAGTGGCTGACGCCGCGCTTCTCGCGCCAGCAGGCCTTTACGCCGGACTACTCGCGCCAGACGAAGACCACGCTCAATAGAACCAAGCCCCGCGACGTAGGCGGCTTTCGCATCGGGCAGAACGTGGTGCACGCCAAGTTCGGCCCGGGCGTGATCGTCGACGCCGAAGGGCAGGGCGGCGACGCGCGGGTGCAGGTCAACTTCGGCGCGCAGGGCGTGAAGTGGCTCGCCGTCGCGGTGGCTAAGCTGCAGGCCGCCTGAGAACGGAAACCTTGCGCTCGGACAGGGCGTTCAGGGCGAGCTGCATGCCGATCGCCTTCCAGCTGGCGCGCTCGCCCTCGAGCGCCGATGCGCTGAGCGGGTTGTTCGCCAGCCACGACTCCGGCAGGTCGATGGCGAAGCCTCCCGGGTCTGCGCTGACGCGCAGGAAAGGCAGCATCGCGTCGCTGCGGCTGCGCAGGATGAGCGAGGCGACGCGCAGAGCGAAGACGAGCTTCCAGTCGGCGCTGTCCAGTCCGGCGTCCTGGATCTTGGCGAGCTTGCCGCGTTGCGCGAGCACGACGCGCGCGAGTCGCGCTTGTTCCATGCGGGAGAACCCGGGCATGTCGGCATTCGAGAGGATGTAGGCCGAGTGCTTGTGATACTGGGCGTGCGCGATCGACAGGCCGACCTCGGCGAGCCGCGCGGCCCAGTCGAGCATCTGCCGGTCCGCGTCCTCCTCGCGGTCCACTCCGGGCACCAGGCCATCGTAGATCGAGAGCGAGAGATTCCTCACCCGCTCGGCCTGCGCCGCATCGACGTGATAGCGGCGCATGAATTGCGCGACCGTGGCTTCGCGCATGTCGCGGTGCTGCACGCGGCCGAGCAGATCGTAGAGCACGCCGTGGCGCAGGGCATGATCCGAGACGCGCATCGACTCGATGCCGAGCTCGTCGAAAAGCGCGGACAGGATGGCGAGGCCGCCGGGGAGCACCGGGGCGCGGTTCGGACGCAGCCCGGCAATGCGCCCGGGATCCGCCTCGCCGTGCTTGATGAGCACGCTCCTCAGGCGTTCCAGCCCCTCTCGGGTGAGCCCCGAGGCGGCGTAGCCGTTCTCCTGGAGGATCTTCTCGATGGAGCGCGCCGTGCCCGACGAGCCGACGGCCTGGGTCCAGCCCGCCGTGCGGTACTCGCGGGCCATGGCGGCGAGCTCCTGCCGCGCCGCGAGCTCGGCCGCCTTCATCCGCTCCTTGTCGATGCCGCCTTCCGGGAAGAATTTCAGGCTGTAGCTCACGCAGCCCATGTACAGCGATTCCATCAGCTCCGGCTCGAGCCCCGTCCCGACGATAAACTCGGTCGAGCCGCCGCCGACGTCGACCACCAGCCGCCGCTCGCTTCCGGCGGGCAGCGCATGCGCGACGCCGAGGTAGATGAGGCGCGCTTCCTCGCGCCCGGAGATCACCTCGATCGGGAAGCCGAGCACGGCTCGCGCCTCGCGCAGGAACTGCGAGCCGTTTTTCGCCACGCGCAGGGCGTTCGTGCCGACCGCGCGCACCGCCGAGCGGGGGAAGCCGCGCAGGCGCTCGGCGAACTTGGCCACGCAATCCATCGCCCGGGCTTGCGTCGCCCGGTCGATGCGCTTCTCCGCGGTGAGGCCTGCGCCCAGCCGCACGACTTCGCGCAGCGCGTCAAGGGGATAGATCTGCCCGCCGACCACCCGGCCGATCTCCAGGTGGAAGCTGTTGGAGCCGAGGTCGACCGCGGCGAGCGTTTCGGGACGTGGCATCGGCTGCCGTACCGTAACAGGCGAGGCGCGCAGCGGCAAATGGCGGTCACGAATCGGTCACAATGGGGACGAAAAATCCGAAGCGGGAACCCCTCATGGAATCCGAGCGGCTGCAGCAGGCCGACCATCCGGCTTTACCCGTGCCCGCGCCCGATTCCGCCGCGCCGGCGACGGCGCGCGGCAGCGCCGCACCGGCCCCGCTGCTCGACCGCGAGCTCGGCATGCTCGCGTTCAACCGGCGCGTGCTTGCGCAGGCGGCCGAGGACTCGGTGCCGCTGCTCGAGCGGCTGCGCTTCATCACCATAGTGTCCTCGAACCTCGACGAGCTGTTCGAGATCCGTGTCGCCGGGCTGAAGGAGCAGATCAAGCTCGGCGTGGCCGACGCGGGGCCCGCCGGCCTGCCGCCCGCCGAGGCGTTCGCCGCCGTGTCGCGCGAAGCGCATGCGCTGGTTGCCGAGCAGTACCGTCTCCTGAACGACGTCGTGCTGCCCGCGCTCGCGCGCGAGGGCATCGTCTTCCTG
>DASQYN010000565.1:0-3262 GCA_035639215.1 Burkholderiales bacterium | reverse complement strand
GGCTGGAGATAGAGCATGTAGCCGAACACGGCGAGCAGGATGCCGCCCTGCAGCAGCGGCTCGGAGACCGCAACGCCGACGAAGCCGCCCACCGGCTCGACTTCCGAGAGCACCATCGACAGCTCGAGGCCCCGCGCCGCGTGCACGCTCTCGGCATGCAGCGCGGCGCGGCGCAAGTGGCGCACCGCGCTCTCGCTCACCCAGCCGCGGTAGATGTTGAGCACCAGCTTCGTGCCGCCTTCGACTAGCGTGACGGCTATGTACGCGACGGCGAGCGAGAGGATCGCCTTGAACTCGCCCTTGTCGATCGCGTCGTTGACGATGCGCCGCTGCAGCTCGAGCGGCACCGCGGAGAGCGCAAAGACGACGATCGAGAGCGCGGCGAGCGCGACCTGGTGTGCGCCGCTGTAGCGGCGGATGTAGCCGAAGAGCGTGCTCGGCAGATTCACCGCCGCTTCGCCCAGGACGGGCGCGTGGCGCGCGCCGAATCGACGATCACCAGGAAGCGCCCGGGGAAGAGCGTCGGTACGCGATCGTCGCGCAGCACGGCGAGCTTGCGCCCCCCGGCCGCCGCCGCTTCGTAGTCGGCGTCGAGCAGGCCGTGGCGGTCGAGGAACACGTTGAGCGACGCCGGGATGCGGATGCAGCCTTTCGAATGCGCCAGCGCACCGAGCAGCGGCTCCAGGAGCTCGGGATCGGTGGCGTGCATCTGCAGCCGCATCGGGCTCATGCCGCCCTCGTCCCAGCCGCGCTCGGCATCGACCCAGCCGAAGTCGAAGACCCGCATGCCGGCAATGCCGTAGCCGAGCACGCCGAGCGCGTTGCGTGTGCCTTCCGCGCGGAAGTCGCGGTTCGAGAGCGAATGCGGGAAGACGCCGAGCGGCGTTACGAAGTGCTCGAACTCGCCCGGCTTGCCGGTCGATGCCGGCGAGGCGCCGACGAGCTGCCAGGTGCCGTCGAGCCCGAACCAGTACACGAATACGGCCTGCACGCGCGGGCTGCGGTCGACGAGCACGAAGTACTGCGGCGTGGTGGGCATGAGCCCGACGTTATCGAGCGCGGCGGCGAGCCGCGCCGCGTACTCGTCTTGCAGCGGCGCCGGAACGGCGAGGCGCAGATCGACCTCCTGCCTGAATTCGCGGGCGAGCGGTGCGGCCTGCGCAAACGCCGTGGCAGCGAACGCGAGGACGAGCAGGAAGGAGCGAAGAATGGACATGACAGGGCTACCTGTCCCCAGACTATCGGTCAGCGGCCGCTACCGGTTGATCGAGGTCAAATCCAGCCGCGGCGCGACAGGAAGGCGACGACCTTCTCGGCGCCTTCCGCCGGCGTGCCCTGCGCGCCGTGCACGACGAGCTCCGGAACCAGCGGCGGCTCGTAGGCCGCTTGTATTCCCGGCAGAGAAGTCACGGTCTTGTTCTTATAAAGACCCTTGGTGTCCCGCGCGGCGCAGACCTCGAGCGGCGTGTCGATATAAACCTCGGCGAAGCGCACGATCGCCTGGCGCGCCGCGTCGCGATAGCGGCGGCGGTTCGCAGTGGCATCGAAAACCACCGGGCGGCCGGCGTCGCACACGAACCCGCCGAGCGCGACGAGCGCGCCGTAAAAGAGGTCGCGCTCCGGCTCGTCGTATTTCGGGAAAGGCGTCAGCTGCGTGCGCAGCACGTCGGACTCGAGCACCGCGGTCTCCACGCCGCGCGCGTGCAGCTTCTCCAGCACCTGGCGCGCGATCGCGCTCTTCCCGGATCCGGAAAGCCCGGTGAGCCACACCGCGAACGTCATGCGCAGTAGTCCTGCGCGCGCGCCGGATCGAAGCTTTCCTCGTCGAGCACGTTCACGACGAAGCGCACCATCGCCTCGCGCACGCCGGCGGCGAGCGCCGGATACCAGAGCGGGTTCGCCATGACCAGGCCGCGGAAGGCGAGGAAGGGCGCGGCCACCTCGAGCAGCTCGCCGTCGCCGGAGCGCTCGAGGTAGCGCGTCCAGAACGCGAGCCAGACGCGCTCGAAATCTCCCTCGAGGCGCCCCGAGCGCTGCAGCGAGAAGAACAGGTAGTTCATCGCGAGGCACGCCACGTCGTCGGCCGGCTCGCCCCATTCGCCGCGCGAGCGGTCGAGCACGCCGAAGTCGGTGCCCTCGCGAAACATGATGTTCCAGGGATGGAAGTCGCCGTGCACCTGGCGCAGGCGGTGGGTGCGGCCGCGCAGCTTCCAGCGCCAGGCGACCGCGCGCTGCTCGATCGCGCAGAGGACATCCGGCGACACCGGTCCGTTCAGCGGATAGCTGTCGTCGACCCCGAAGATGCATTCGCCGTGGCCGACCAGCTCGCGCGCGCGGCGGATGTACAGATTTGGATCCCCTCCTCTAAGTCGGTGTATGGAAACCAGGTAGTCGCACAGCGCGTCCGCGCGCTCGAGGTCGAGCGGCCGCAGCGGCTCGCCGGCGCGCAGGCGGATTAGATCGTCGGCGTATTCGTGCCCGTCGATGAATTCGGCAAGCATGAAGAGCTCCTCGGCATTGCCGAGGGGAACGAGCTCGCCGGTGCTGCGTACCGCGCCGACGTCGAGCGAGCGCACGTGCTTCGGCAGCCGCCCGAAGGCGTCGTGCGCCCAGAGGAGCTGCTGCGCCCGGTCGGCCATGTGCTCGTGGCCGAAGGGACCGGGACGCACCGACTCGAGCACGGCACGGCGCGGCGCGCCCTGCAGGCGATAGTCGACGCGCAGCGGAATGCCGTAGCCGTAGCCCTTGTCGCCCTGGCGCCCGCCGCCGAGCGGCGTGATACGCACGTCGCTTACGGGCGCCCCATGGACGATGCGCAGATAGGCGGCAACAGCCTCCGGCGTGAATGGGGAGTCGGTCACCGGCTCCAGGATACGCGCAGCAGCTGCTCTTCCTTGTTGTAGTGAAATTCGAGCGCCCCCTTGTAGGCATCCTCGAGCGCGTCGCCGATGCGCCGTGCGAGATGCACGCCCGTGGTCGTCACCAGCACGCCGCCGGTGTCGTCGGCAACCTTCACGATCCGCTCGAGCGGATGGCCGGCCTTCTCGGCGGCCTCGGTGCCGCGGACGAGGGCGAGGATCTCGTCGCGGTGGCGGGCGAAGAACTCACCCGATACGGACACGAAGCCGGCCGGAAAGTTGTCGCGGATTCGCTGGCACGCGGGACAGCGCGCTTCGTGCGCGGGCCCGCCGCCGTTCCACCTCCAGCGCCCCTCCCGGTAGACCGCGCCACAGTCGGGACAGCGCGCCGGCTCGGCGAGCTT
>DASQYN010000564.1:0-4896 GCA_035639215.1 Burkholderiales bacterium | reverse complement strand
GGCGACGATGCCGCGCGAGCTCACCGAGACCGGCAAGCTGTTCGCCGCCGGCTCGGAGTCGTTCCCGGCGTGGCACCGGCGCGTGCTCGCGCTGCGCGTCGAGGCGGCGCGCGCCGCGGCGCCGCAATTCCGCCTGATGCTCGCCGCGCTGATGAGCGACGAGGCGCTGCGCCGGCGGGTGATGCGCCTCTGGCAGAAGCACCTCTGGCAGCACGCGCTCGACACCGTGCGGCGCTTCCAGAAGCGCGGCGCGCTGCGCGGGAACCTGCCGCCGCAGGCGATCGCGCGCGCCATCATCTCGCTCAACCTCGGCTACATCGTCGCGCGCGCGCTGCTCGCCCCCGACGCGCCGTGGGACGACGCCGCCGAGGTCGAGGCGACGGTGGAGCTGCTGCTGAACGGAGCGGCGAAGCGGCGGGAAACGCGCCACGCCGCCGCGGCATCCAATTGACAACGCCAACAAGGAGGCAGCGATGGCACGCCTGGTGAAGCGCACCCCGCAGGAACCCACGAAATACATGCTCGACGGCAAGGAAGTGTGGTTGTGCAAGTGCGGCCTGTCGAAGAACCAGCCGTTCTGCGACGGCTCGCACAAGCTGACCAAGGGCGAGGAGCCGGGCAAGCTCTACTGGTACGATGCGGCCGGCCAGCGCCACGAGGTCGCCGACAGCTTCGGCGGTATCCGCAGCTTCTGATGCGCGCCCGCCTCGTCGGACGCGAGGAGGTGGCGGAGGGCACGATGGCGTTTCATTTCGAGCGCCCGGCCGGCTTCGCCTACGAGGCCGGGCAGAACGTGCTGGTCACGCTGGTCGAGCCGCCGGAGGACGACGCGCAGGGGCCGAGCCGCGCGTTTACCCTCGCCTCGGCGCCGCACGAGCCCGGGCTGACGATCGCCACGCGCATGCGCGATACGGCGTTCAAGCGCGTGCTGAGGCGCGCGCCGCTCGGCACGGCGGTCGAGATCGAAGGCCCCAGCGGCTTCATGACGCTGCACGAGGACGCGGCGCGGCCGGCGGTGTTCCTCGCCGGCGGCATCGGCATCACGCCATTCCTTTCGATGGCGCGCCACGCGGCGCACACCCGCCTGCCGCACCAGATCGTGCTCTTCTACGGCAACCGCCGTCCCGAAGACTCGGCGTATCTCGACGCGCTTCTCGCTCTCGAAAAGAGCAACCCCCGGTACCGGCTGATTCCGGTGATGAGCGAGGCGCACAAGTCGGCGCGGCCGTGGAGCGGCGAGAAGGGGTTCATCGATCGCGCGATGCTCGAGCGCCACCTGCGCGATCTCAAGGCGCCCGTCTACTACTTCGCCGGCCCGCCCGCGATGGCGGCGGCGATGCAGCAGCTGCTCGCGGGCGCAGGCATCGCCGAGGACGACATGCGCTCCGAGGAGTTCTACGGCTACTGAGCGGCTGCTATATCGCTATTCGCCGCTCGGGGCCGAAGTACGCGGCGGCCGACGCGCTGCGCCGGCGCTCCGGTCCCCGGTAGCGCTCGCTGCCGAGCGGCGCCGGCTCCACTGCGACGCCAGCCTCGTACACCATCTTGCCGCCGAGCCAGCCGGAGACGGCGAGGAGCGCGATGCTCAGGACGGAAAGCCAAATCGCGGCGCTCGTCACCCCGTCGCGCCGCAGCCATACGTTGATCAGGTAGAGCACGACGATAGTGAGATTGAGCGCCATGTGCTTCACGCCGGTGGGCTTGATGGCCGAGGGCAGCGACAACAGGTCGACGAGCCCCGGAATGGCGGCGAGCAGGGCGCCGACGATGCCGCCGATCATCGTGTACCAGGCGACGATCTCCCAGTTCGCGCTCGACGCGCCGAAGGCGCGGGCCAGGTCGCAGACCAGAGAGAAGATCCATAGTCCGATGGGTAGCGGCACCAGCATCGGATGGATGGGATGCTTGGCGATTCTTGCAGGCGTACGCATAGAAGTACCTCCTGCCGAGCACCAGCAATTAGCGTGCGGGAATAGGTGGAATTCCTGGGCGGGACAGGTGTTCTCCCCGGGTGGACAGCCCAGAGACCCCTTCCGTGGCGCGGCTTCGCCGTTATGCGCGGGCGCTGGCCGGGCCGCCCGGCGCGCGCGCCGGCCTCGGCCCCGCCCCGGAGGAGCTGGTGCGCGAAACGCTCGACCGGGCGGCGCGCACGCTGCAGCAATACGGCGAGGACCGCGAGTCGCGGATCGCGCTCTTCAGCCTGATGCACCAGGTCTATGCCCAGAATCCGGAGCATGCCCAGGACTTTGCGCGGGCGGTGGACGGGCTGCCGAGCGAGCAGCGCGAGGTGTTTCTTCTCGTGAGCGTCGAGGAGCTGAGCTACGAAGACGTGGCGAAGCGCCTCAACATCCCCATGGGCACGGTCATGTCGCGCCTGTATCGCGCGCGCGAAAAAGTGCGCGCCCGGCTGCTCGGCCGGGACGGCGGCAAGGCGCCCAAGTAGGTCCTGAAACGCCCGGCGGCCCCGCGGCATCCAATGTCGCAAGGAGCCGCACTTGAACCAGAACCGACACAGCCCCGCAGACCCTACGGTGGATGCCGGCGCGCCCGACGGCGACCTCGCCGCGCGCGCTGCGCGAGGCGATAGCGCCGCCTTCGAGGCGCTGATGCGCCGGCACAACCGCACGCTCTTTCGCACGGCGCGCGCCATCCTGCGCGACGACGCCGAAGCCGAGGATGCGCTCCAGGAAGCGTACCTCCAGGCGTATCGCGCGCTGCCGGCGTTCCGCGGCGAGTCGCGCCTCGGCACCTGGCTGGTGCGCATCGTGGCGAACGAAGCGCTGATGCGCCTGCGCAAGGAAGCGCGGCGTGCCCAGATCGTGCCGATTCAGTCGGCCGGCGCGACGCCGGACCTGGAACAGATCTCGGACGCCGCCATGGACCAGCAGAGACCCGAGCCGTCGGCCGAGCGCGCCCAGGTGCGCCGGCTCCTCGAAAGCCAGATCGACGCGCTGCCAGACGCTTATCGCACCGTCTTCATGCTGCGCGCGGTCGAGGAGCTCTCGGTCGAGGAGACGGCGGCGGTGCTGGAGATTCCCGAGGCGACCGTGCGCACGCGCTTCTTCCGCGCGCGCAGCCTGCTGCGCGAGGCGCTCGCGCAGAAGATCGACCTCGCGTATGCCGACGCGTTCGCCTTCGCCGGCGAGCGCTGCGACCGCATCGTCGCCGCCGTGCTGGCGCGGCTGGCGAAGTCCTAGAACCGTTTTCCCAAAGGAGATCGCATGAAGCTCGTTGCCGTTGCTTTAGCCCTCACGTTTCCGGTCGCCGTGCTCGCGCAGTCGCCCTCCGATCCGCAGATCGCGGGCATCGTCGTCACGGCCAACAAGATCGACGTCGACGCCGGCAAGCTCGCCAAGGCGCGCAGCCACAACAAGGAAGTGCAGCAGTTCGCGCAGCAGATGATCACCGACCATACCGCCGTCAACAAGCAGGCCGCGGCGCTCGTCAAGAAGCTCGGCGTGAAGCCCGAGGACAGCGATACGGCGAAGAGCCTGAAGAAGGAGGCCTCCGCCAACATGGCCAATCTCAAGAAGCTGAAGGGCGCGAGCTTCGACAAGGCCTACATCGACCACGAGGTCGCCTATCACGAGGAGGTGCTTGGCGCGATCGACAAGGTGCTGATCCCGAGCGCGCAGAACGCCGAGCTGAAAGGGCTGATCGAGAAAGTCCGTCCGGCGATCGACGCGCATCTGCAGCATGCGAAGCACCTGCAGGAGAGTCTGGCAAAAAAGTAGCAACGCAGTCCCATCTCGTGGCGATCGAGGGCATGAAGTTCGTGCCCGAGCGCCTCGAGGTGGCCACCGGCGACGTTGTCACCTGGGTGAACAAGGATCTCGTTCCGCACACGGTGACGGCACCCGGCGTCGAGTCGGGCGCCATCGCGCCCGGGGCGAGCTGGAAATTCGTCGCCCGGCGCGCGGGCGAGGTGCAGTACGTTTGTCGCTTTCATCCGACGATGAAGGCGGTCCTGGTCGTCAAGTAGCGAAAACACCACCACCGGCCGCCGGCGGCGCCATGGTCTGCGCGGAATATTCCGCCGGCGCGCGGACCATGCGGACTGGCCCGATCGGCGCTCTGCGCAGCTTGGTCGGAGGATGGCGACAGCGCGCGCCGGGAGCGATCCTCGTACGCGAGGATTCGAATTGCCGAACCGCCCGCTTTATTTTCTTCCCTCCGACGCTCCGGCCTCGCCGCAAACGCCGGTCGGGCCAATGCGCTCGGCCGCCGGGATCGCGGTCAGCATCGCCGCCTCGGCGGAGGAGTTCGCGGCGCTGGCGCCCGAGTGGAACCGCCTGCACGACGAAGCCGACGCGGCGAGCGTCTTCAGCTCCTGGATGTGGCTTTACGAATGGTGGCGCAGCTACGGCGCGGGACGGGCGCTGCGGGTGCTCGTCGCGCGGCGTGCGGGCGCGATGCTCGGCGTGCTGCCGCTCTACTTCGACGACGCCACCGCGCTCGGCGTCGGCGTGCGCGTTCTGCGCCTCGTGGGCACGGGGGGCGACACGCATCCGGACGACCTCGGGCCGGTGCTCGCGCTGGGGTCTGAGGCGCCGGCGGCGCTCGCCCTTGCGCGCGCCGCGCTTCGCCTGCCCGGCGCAGATGTCTGGCTCTTCAGCGACGTCGACCCTCGCTCGGTTTTCCCCGCGGCGCTCGAAGCCGCGGCTCGCGAGCGCGGCATGGCGACCGCGCGCGGCGGCGGCGAGCGCATAGCCCTCGTCAGGCTGCCCGCGACCTGGCCGCAATTCCTGCAGTCACTCGGGCGCGACAGGCGCTGGCGCCTGCGCCGCGTGCGCCGCGGCCTCGCCGAGCAGCACGCGGCGCGCTTCTTCGTATGGGACGATGCGGCGACGCTCGACGAGGCGGTGGACCGCCTTGCCGAGCTGCACCGGCTGCGTT
>DASQYN010000563.1:0-2176 GCA_035639215.1 Burkholderiales bacterium | reverse complement strand
AGACCTTCTCGATGCCGCCGACCACCAGCCGCTTGAGATAGAGCTCGGGGGCGATCCTCAGGTACAGGTCCAGGTCGAGCGCGTTATGGTGCGTCTTGAACGGCCGAGCCGCGGCGCCGCCGGGGATCGGCTGCATCATGGGCGTTTCGACCTCCAGGTAGCCCTCGGCCCGCAGCGTGTCGCGCAGCGACTGAACGATCTTGCTTCTCCGCAAAAAGATTTCTTTTGCCTCGGGCGTGACAATGAGATCGACGTAGCGCTGGCGATAGCGCGTTTCCTGGTCGGCGAGCCCGTGGAACTTCTCCGGCAGCGGGCGCAGGGCCTTGGCGAGCAGCCGGATCTTCGTCGCATGCACGGTGAGCTCGCCCTTCATCGTCTTGAAGAGATGGCCTTCCACGCCGACGATGTCGCCGAGGTCCCAGTGTTTGAAGTCCTCGTAGTTGGGCAGCTCATTGACGACATAGATCTGAATCCTGCCCGTGCCGTCCTGCAGCGTCGCGAAGCTCGCCTTGCCCATGACGCGCTTCAGCATCATGCGGCCGGCGACCGCGGTCGGCGGCTTCTCCTGCTCGAGCGCCTCCTTGCCGCTCTCGCCGAAGCGCACATGCAGATCGACGGCCGAATCGCGCTTGCGAAAGTCGTTCGGGAACGCGACGCCGTTCGCGCGCAGGGCCGCCAGCTTCTGTCGCCGCTCCTCGATGAGCTTATTGTCTTCGTCGTTCACTTCACCCCCTGCTTCAAGCTGGCGGCAATGAAGTCGTCCAGGTCGCCGTCGAGCACGCGCTGCGTGTCGCCCTTCTCCACGCCGGTGCGCAGGTCCTTGATGCGCGACTGGTCGAGGACGTACGAGCGGATCTGGTGGCCCCAGCCGATGTCGGTCTTCGCTTCCTCGAGCTTCGATTGCTCGGCCATGCGCTTGCGCAGCTCGAGCTCGTAGAGCTTCGCCTTGAGCATCGAGAAGCACTCGGCGCGGTTGCGGTGCTGCGAGCGGTCGTTCTGGCTCTGCACCACGATGCCGCTCGGGACGTGCGTGATGCGCACCGCCGACTCGGTCTTGTTCACGTGCTGCCCGCCGGCGCCGGAAGCCCGGTAGACGTCGATGCGCAGGTCCGCGGGATTGATCTCCACCTCGATCGACTCGTCGACCTCGGGATAGACGAACACGCTGGCAAAAGAGGTGTGCCGGCGCGCGTTGGCGTCGAACGGGCTCTTGCGCACGAGGCGGTGCACGCCGCTCTCGGTACGCAGGCTGCCGTAGGCGTAATCGCCGAGCACCTTGATCGTCGCGCTCTTGATGCCCGCCACCTCGCCGTCGGTGTGCTCCAGCACCTCGGCCTTGAAGCCGCGGCGGTCGCAGTACTTGAGGTACATCCGCTCGAGCATCGAGGCCCAGTCCTGCGCCTCGGTGCCGCCCGAGCCGGCCTGGACGTCGATGAAGCAATTGTTCGGGTCGAGCGGATTGGAGAACATCCGCCGGAACTCGAGCTCCTCGACGTCCTTTTGCAGCTTGACTACGTCGGCGGCTACGCCGCTGACAGTCGCGTCATCGTTCTCGGATCGCGCAAGCTGGAAAAGCTCCGCCGCGTCGGCGAGGCCGACGCCGACGCGGCCGAGCGTGGCGACGATCGCTTCCAGCTGCTTCTTTTCCTTGCCGAGCTCCTGGGCGCGCTGCGGGTTGTCCCAGAGCTTCGGGTCTTCGAGCTCGCGGTTCAGCGCCGCGAGGCGCGCCTGCTTCGCTTCGAAGTCAAAGATACCTCCGCAGCTCGGCCGACCGCGATTGCAGGTCGGAAAGGGTGGCGGCGATCTGGTTGAGGCGTTCGGCTTCGATCATGGCTTGGCGGCCTTGTCTTCCCAATATAGGACTTCGGCGCGGAAATTCGATTCCGCCTGCGCGGGGTCGAGCGGCACCACGAGCCTGCGCCCGGGCAGCGAGACCAGCGCGCGGCGCAGGCCCTGGCGCAGCGTCGAATGGTAGAAGTACACCTCGCCGGCCTCGTCCTGCACCATGAAAAGCATGCTGCTGTCGGGCAGGAGCTGCGCAATGCGCAGCACCGCGGCGTTGCGAAAGCCGCGCTGCCTCGCGTCGAGCGCCGCGCCGCCCGCGGCCTCAATGCCGAGCGCCTGCGCGACGTCCGCGCCGAGGAAGCCTTCCGTGCCGTGCGCTTTCAGCCAGCCT
>DASQYN010000562.1:0-3401 GCA_035639215.1 Burkholderiales bacterium | reverse complement strand
CGTGCGGCAGAGCCACCTCACCTACTACTTCCCGACGCGCGGCGAGCTGCTGCAGGAAGTGGCGCGCCACTCCATCGAGAAGCTCGCCGGCCAGCTCGCGCGCGGCTCGCCGGGCGGCCTCGCCGAGGCGATCGCCGCCGGCGCCGCCGACAAGCGCCGCTCGCGCGTCATGCTCGGCCTCGTCGCCGCCGCCGACCGGGAGCCCAAGATCCGGCAGCGCATGCGCAAGTTCGTCGCCGAGCTGCGCACGCGCATGACGCCGGTGCTCGGCGCCGCCGGGCTCGCCACGGATGCCGAGAGCGTCGCCTTCTTCCATTCGGTCATCGTCGGCTGCGCCGTGCTGCAGATCGCGCGCGACAACGCCGAGGCGCGCGCCGAGGCGAGGGCCGTGCTTAAGCGGGCGGCGGCGTACCTCGCGAAGGGCAACCCATGAAGCGCGCGCTCGTCCTCGGCCTGCTCGTTCTTGCGGCTTGTGAAAAATCGCGTAGCGATGCCTGGCAGGGCTACGTGGAGGGCGAGTACGCGCTGCTCGCCTCTCCGTATGCCGGACAGCTGCAGAAGCTCTACGTGCGCCGCGGCGATCAGGTCGCGGAGGGCAAGCCGGTGTTCGCGCTCGAGCAGGAGCAGGAGCGCGCGGCACGCCTGCAGGCCGAAGAGCAGCTGCGCAGCGCGCAGGCGAAGCTCGACAACCTGAAGCAGGCGCGCCGCCCGCCGGAAATCGCCGCGCTGCGCCAGCAGCTGCAGCAGGCGCGAGCCGCGCTCGAGCTCTCGCGGATCAACTTCGCGCGCGAGCAGGACCTGCTCGCCAAGGGCTACACCCTCAAGCCGCGCGTCGACGAGGCGCGCAGCGCCTACGAGCGCGACCAGGCAGGCGTGAAGCAGGCGCAAGCGCAGCTCGACCAGGCGCTGATGCCGCTCGGGCGGGAAGACGAGCGCAAGGGCGCCGAGCGCGACGTCGAGGCGGCGAAGGCGGCGCTCGCCCAGGCGGCCTGGCGCCTCGAGCAGAAGAGCGTCGCCGCGCCGGTCACCGGCCTCGTCCAGGACACCTTCTTCGTGGAAGGCGAATGGGTGCCCGCGGGACGGCCGGTGGCGTCGCTTCTGCCGCCCGGCAACGTGAAGGTGCGCTTCTACGTTCCGGAGACCGTGCTCGGCGGCATCCCGATCGGCAAGGAGGTGCAGGTGGGCTGCGACTCGTGCCCTTCGCCGATCACCGCCCGGGTGAGCTACATCTCCTCGCAGGCCGAATACACGCCGCCGGTCCTCTACAGCAGGGAGCAGCGCGCAAAGCTGATGTTCCTCCTCGAAGCGCGCCTCGCGCCGGCGGACGGCGCGAAGCTGCGGCCGGGGCAGCCGGTGGACGTGCGGCCGAAGTGAGCGATCTGGTCATCGACGTCGAGAAGCTCAACAAGAGCTTCGGCGACAAGCACGTGGTCAGGGATTTCTCGCTGCAGGTGAGGCGCGGCGAGATCTACGGCTTCCTCGGCCCCAACGGCAGCGGCAAGACAACCTCGATCCGCATGCTGTGCGGGCTGCTGAAGCCCGACTCCGGACGCGGCACCTGCCTCGGTTACGACGTAATCGAGGAAACTGCTTCGATCAAGCGGGAGGTGGGATACATGACGCAGCGCTTCTCGCTCTGGGAAGACCTCACCATCCGCGAGAACCTCGACTTCGTGGCGCGCATGTACGGGATGAAGGACCGCCGGCGGGCCGTGCGCGGCGCGCTCGAGGACCTGCATCTCCTGCAGAGACAGAACCAGCTCGCCGGCACGCTCTCGGGCGGCTGGAAACAGCGCCTCGCGCTCGCCGCGTGCATGCTGCACCGGCCGAAGCTCCTGCTCCTCGACGAGCCCACGGCGGGGGTCGATCCGCAGGCGCGGCGCGATTTCTGGGAGGAGATCCACGGCCTCGCCGCCAAGGGCATCTCGGTGCTCGTCTCGACGCACTACATGGACGAGGCCGAGCGCTGCCATCGCCTCGCCTACATCGCCTGGGGCAACCTGCTCGCGAACGGCACGCCCGACGAGGTGCTGCATCTCTTCAACCTCGCCACCTGGGAGGTGAGCGGGCCCTCGGCGCGGCTCTCCGAGCTCACGCATCTCCTGCAGAAGCAGCCCGGCGTGGCGCACGTCACCGCCTTCGGCAACACGCTGCACGTGACCGGCGTAAAGGCGGCCGAGCTCGAGGCGGCCATCGCGCCCTTCCGCGCCGAGTCCGGCCTCGCCTGGCGCAAGGCCGGCTCGACGCTCGAGGACGTCTTCATCCACCTCATGTCGACCGTGCCGGAGAACGCCGTCCAGTGAGCCTCGTCTCCTACCCGGAAGCGTTCTCGCTCTCGCGCTGGATCGGCATCATCGTCAAGGAGTTCATCCAGCTCAAGCGCGACCGGCTGACTTTCGGCATGATCATCGGCATCCCGGTGCTGCAGCTGATCCTCTTCGGCTACGCCATCAACTCGGATCCGCGGCGCCTGCCGACCGCGGTGCTCAGCGCCGACTCGAGCGTCTACTCGCGCACCCTGCTCGCGGCGATGCAGACCAGCAGCTATTTCCGCATCGACCGCTTCGCCGCGACGCAGGGCGAGGTCGACGATCTGCTCGCGCGCGGCGAGGTTCAGTTCGCGCTCACCATTCCGGAGAACTTCGGCCGCAAGCTGGTGCGCGGCGAGCGTCCGGTGCTGCTCGTCGAGGCCGATGCCTCGGACCCGGCAGCGATCGGCAACGCCCTCGGCGCGCTGCAGCAGATCGCCGCCAGCTCGCTCAATCGCGACCTTTCCGGCCCGCTCGCCGAGCTCGTGCCGGCGGCGCCGCCGGTCGACCTGCGCGTGCACCGACGCTACAACCCCGAGGCGATCACCGCGTACAACATCGTCCCGGGCCTGATCGGCACCATCCTCACCATGACCATGGTGCTGATGACCGGCCTCGCCATGACCCGTGAGCGCGAGCGCGGCACTTTCGAAAACCTGCTCTCCACGCCGGCGCTGCCGCTCGAGGTGATGACCGGCAAGATCGTGCCCTACATCCTGATCGGGCTGATCCAGGTGTCGCTTATCATCGCCGCGGCGCTTCTCCTCTTCGACGTGCCGATGCAGGGCAATCCTTTCCTGCTCTACCTGGTGGTCGTGCTTTTCATCGCCGCCAACCTCACGCTCGGCATCACCTTCTCCTCGGTAGCGCGCAACCAGCTCCAGGCGATGCAGATGACGTTCTTCTTCTTCCTGCCGTCGATCCTGCTCTCGGGCTTCATGTTTCCCTTCCGCGGCATGCCGGAGTGGGCGCAGTGGATCGGCACCTGCCTGCCCAACACCCATTTTCTCCGCATCGTGCGCGGGATCCTGCTCAAGGGCAATGGCCCGATGGAAATCCTGCCCGAACTCTGGCCGCTGCTGCTTTTTCTCG
>DASQYN010000561.1:0-4597 GCA_035639215.1 Burkholderiales bacterium | reverse complement strand
AGGTGCAATACCTGGAGGGTGGCGGCCGCGCCGCGGCGAGTGCCACGCTGAATTCTTTCCAGGGAAGGAATCTCCGAGAGATCCCGTTCCGGGGCATCCTGCCCGCCACCGTCACCACCCCCGGTTCCGTCGCGAGCTGGTGCGAAGCGCACGCGCGCTACGGGAAGTTGTCTCTCGCCCGCGACCTCGAGAGCGCGATCGCCTATGCGCGCGACGGCTATCCCGTCACCGCGCGGCTTTCGCGCTGGATCGACGAGACCGCCGCGGAGCTCGCGCAGGATGCGGGCTCGGCGGCGCTCTTCCTTCCCGGCGGCAAGGCGCCTGCCGCGGGCGCGCGGCTCAAGAATCCCGGACTCGCGAGAACGCTGGAAGCGATCGCCGCTCGAGGGCGCGAAGGCTTCTATACGGGCGAAGTCGCCGTATCGTTGGCGAATCTGTCGAAAAGCCGCGGCGGCTTCTTCACGGCGGCCGACCTGGCCGCCCAGCCCGCCCCCTGGGGCGAGCCGATCCGCGGCACGTATCGCGGCGTGACGATCTACGAGACCCCGGCGCCGACCCAGGGCTTCACGGTGCTGGAGATGCTGAACCTGGTGGAGCCTTTCGAGATCGCCAGGAAACCCTGGCTCGGGCCGGGACACGTGCACCTGCTCGTCCAGGCGAAGCAGATCGCGTATCACGATCGCGACCGTTACCTCGCCGATCCGCGCTTCACTGAGCTGCCTTTGGAAAAGCTACTTTCCCGTGGTTATGCCGACGAACGGAGAAAGCTGATCGATCCCGCGCGCGCGCTGCCCTGGGACAAGGTGCCCTCGTACGGCAGCCTGAAGGGCGACACGGTCTACGTCGCCGCCGTGGATGCGCAGGGCAACGCCGCCTCGCTCATCTTCAGCCTCTACGGCGTCTTCGGCTCGTGCGTCGGCGACGAGCGCACCGGCGTCGTCCTACAGAACCGCGGCGCCTACTTCTCGCTCGATCCCTCGCATCCGAACCGGCTCGAGCCCGGCAAGGTGCCGATGCACACCCTCATCGCGTCCCTCGCCTTCAAGGAAGAGAAGCTCTGGGCGGCGCTCGGCTGCATGGGCGCCGACGGCCAGCCGCAGATCCACCTGCAGACCTACGTGGCGATGATCGACTTCGGCCTCGACATCCAGCAGGCGCTCGACTCCCCGCGCTGGCTCTCCGGCCGCTTCGCGCTCGGCGAGGCGCGCGACACCCTGCACATCGAGGCGCGCTATCCGCGCGCGACCATCGACGAGCTCGAGCGGCGCGGCCATCCGGTCGACCGCTGGGGCGACTGGAACGAGCTCGCCGGCCACGCGCACGGCATCACCGTCGATCCGCAGAGCGGAACGCTCTCGGGCGGCGCCGATCCGCGCAGCGACGGGGCGGCGGTCGGTTACTAATATAAGGGTTGGGTCGAAGTCGTCCCCGCGAAGGCGGGGATCCATTTTTTTGCGGAGTTAGCCCGTAGCTTTTTCGGATTGCCACAGATGCTCGCTCTGGAACTGCTTGCCGAGAAGAAGATCCGCGAGGCGATCGAGCGCGGCGAGCTCGACGACCTGCCGGGCGCCGGGCGGCCGCTCGAGCTCGTCGACGACGCGCTCGTCCCCGAGGACCTGCGGCTCGCCTATCGCATCCTCAAGAACGCGGGCTACGTGCCACCGGAAGTCGAGGCGCTCAACGAGATTTCGGAGCTCGAGCGCTTCGTAGCGAGCGCGGAAGCGGCCGTCGAGGCGCATTCCAAGGCGCTGCGCCGGCTCGCGCTACTCAAGACTGGCGTGGAAGCGCGCTATTACCGGCAGGTGCTGGGCAAGCTCAGCCGCTAAACAATTGCGACCCTGACCCCGAATTAGGAGGGGTTGGGTAGCTCGGCGGGGCCGTAGACGAGCGAGTACTTCGCGTCCTCGGGGATGGGCGGGAGCGTCGCTTCCCACGCCGAGTACTTGCTTTTCAGCTCGGCGAGCTTTTCGGGGTGGCGCTTCGCGACGTTGGCTCGCTCGCGCTCGTCGCGCGCGAGGTTGAAGAGGTACTCGTAGCGGTCCACCGAGAGGTACTTCCAGTCGCCCGAGCGCATGGCTTTCTGGGCGCGGAATTTCATGCGCCAGAAGAGGTCTCTTTCCACCGTCTGGTCGGGACGCTCCAGATTGGACAAGAGGCTGATGCCATCGAGCGGGTAGCGAGGATCGGCGTTCGCGCCCGCGGCGGCGAGAAGCGTCGGCATCCAATCCATGGTGATCGCCTGCTGCGCAGTCGTGCCGCCCGGGCGCACCTTCTCAGGCCAGCGCACGAGGTAGGGCACGCGGATGCCGCCCTCGAGGAGGTCCATCTTCTTGCCGAGGAGCGGCCAGGTGTCGGAGTAGCGCTCGCCGCCGTTGTCGCTCGTGAAGACGACGAGGGTGTTCTCCTCGGCGCCGATGGCGCGCAGCGCCTCGAGCACTGCGCCGATGCCTTCGTCCATGTGGCGGATCATGCGGGCGTACGTCTGCACCGAGCCGCCGTCGGTGTGGAAGATCTTCTCGATGCGGCGCGCCTCGGCCTCGTCGTCGCGCGTCTCCCAGGGCCAGTGCGGCGCGGTGTAGTGCAGCGAGAGCAGGAAGGGCTGCCGCGCACGGCGGATGAACTGGGTGGCTTTCTCGGAAAACAGATCGGTCAGGTAGCCCGGCTGCGGAGATTCGGCATCGCCCTCCCAGAGGTCGTGCGCGCCGCTCGAATCGCGATGCGTGAAGTAGTCGAGCCCGCCGGAGAATGCGCCGAAGAATTCCTGGTAGCCGCTCTTCAGCGGCCCGAAGTGCGGCTGCCAGCCGAGATGCCATTTGCCGACGAGCGCGGTGGCGTAGCCCGCCTTCGCGAGGAGCGACGGCAGCGTCGGATGCTCGGGCGGCAGGCCCAGGGTCGGGCTGCCGCGCCGCGCGCTCGCGATCGGCTCGTCGGCGCCGCCGCGCAGCCGATGCTGCCAGCGCCCGGTCATCAGCGCGAAGCGCGTCGGCGAGCAGACCGAGGAGTTGGCGTAGCCCTGCGTGAAGCGCAGGCCGTCGCGCGCCATGCGATCCAGCACCGGCGAGCAGTCGAGCCTCCCGCCGTAGCAGCCGAGGTCGGCATAGCCGAGGTCGTCGGCGAGGATAAAGACGAAGTTCGGCTTCACTACTACTGCCCGGGCTTGAAGCCCGAAGCGCGGATCACCGGGCCCCACTTGTCGTAATCGGCCTTGAGGATCTTCGCCAATTCTTGCGGCCCGAGCCCGGTCGGCTCGAGGCCCATGTCCTCGAGCCGTTGCCGCATGGCCGGGTCGTGCACGGCGGCGATCGCCGCGGCAGAATACTTCTCGATGATCGGCTGCGGCGTGCCCGCCGGCGCGAACATCGCGTACCAGGGAAGGGCGACGAGGTCGTAGCCCGATTCCTTGAAGGTCGGCACGTCGGGGAAAGCGCTCATGCGCTTCTCGCCCGAGACCGCGAGCAGCCGCGCCTTGCCCGATTTCACCAGCGTGCCGATGTCCGCCGCGACGGTCGAGATCGCCGAGATCTCGCCGCCAGCGATCGCCTGCATTACGGGAGCCGTGCCCTTGTACGGCACGTGCGTGAGCTCGATGCCGGCGGCGCGCGCGAACATGACGCCGAAGAAATGCGGCAGGCTGCCCGGCGCCGCCGAGCCGTAGAAGCCGTACTTCGCATCCTTCTTCACCAGCGCCACGTAGTCGGCAAGGGTGTTCGCCGGCACGTTCGACGCGACGCCGAAGCCGAGCTGGAAGTTGGAGAGATGTGCGACCGGCGCGAAGTCCTTGAACGGGTCGTAGCGCAGCTTCCCGGCGAACGAGTGGGGGAAGATTGCCATCGTCGCGACCGGCGTGACCAGGATCGTCGCGCCGTCGGGCGCCGCCGCCTTCACCACCTCGTTGGCGATCTGCCCGCCCGCGCCCGGCTTGTTCTCGACGATCACCGCCCGGCCGAGCGAGCCGCGCATGTGCTCGGCAAGCAGCCGCGACAGCAGGTCGCTCGTCGCCCCCGCCGGGTAGCCGAGCACGATGCGCACGACGCCCTCCTGCTGCGCGAGCGCCGGCTGCGCGCCGAGAGCGGCAAAAAGCAATAGAAGCCTGGACCATTTTGTCATTGGGGTTCCTCCTCGAGAGACCGACTATATAACGGCGGCGAAAACCGGAAGCCGTATCATTTCGGCAAATCGATTACCGGGGGTTATCGATGCGCCTGAATCACATTCGCGATTTCATCGCCGTGGCCGAGGCCGGCAGCATGCGCGCTGCCGCGCGCGGCCTGGCGCTCAGCCAGCCGGCGCTCACGAAGAGCATTCGCCAGCTGGAGATGGAGCTCGGCGGCGTTCTGCTCGCGCGCGGCGTGCGCGGCGTGCAGCCGACCGAGCTCGGGCATGCATTCCTCGCGCGCGCACGCGCGATCACGCTGGAGCTCAGCCGGGCGCGAGAGGAGATCGACCAGTTGCGGGGCGGCCGCGCCGGACGACTGACCGTCGGCTGCGCGCCCGGCCCGGCGCTCGGCCTGGTGCCGATCGCGCTGCCGCGGCTGCGCCGCCGCTGGCCCGCGGCGACGATCTCGGTGACCGACATCTCCGCCGCGGAGGTGATCGG
>DASQYN010000560.1:0-3061 GCA_035639215.1 Burkholderiales bacterium | reverse complement strand
GGTGGTCTTCAGCCTGCCGGGGGACGGGATCAACGGCATCTTCGAGGGGCTGCGGAAGCGGAAGGACCGGATCGGCTACGTCCAGGTCCGCCACGAGGAGGCGGCCGCGTTCATGGCATGCGGATACGCCAAGTACACCGGCAAGCTCGGCTGCTGCCTCGCCACCTCGGGCCCCGGCGCCATCCACCTGCTGAACGGCCTGTACGACGCGAAGATGGACCACCAGCCGGTCGTCGCGATCGTCGGGCAGCAGAAGCGCATGGGGCTGGGCGGCGACTTCCAGCAGGAAGTCGACCTGATGGCGCTCTTCAAGGACGTGGCGAGCGAGTACGTCCACATGGCGACGACTCCGGCCCAGGTGCGCCACCTCGTCGACCGCGCCGTGCGCATCGCCCTCGAGCATCGCACGGTGACCTGCCTGATATTCCCGAACGACGTCCAGGAGATGGAAGCGGTCGAGAAGCCGCCGCGCCTTCACGGCGCCGTGCACAGCGGCATCGGCCGCGCCGGCCACAGCCTGGTGCCGCACGAAAGCGAGCTGCAGGCCGCCGCCGACATCCTGAACGCCGGCGAGAAAGTCGCGATCCTCGCCGGCGCGGGCGCCCTGCACGCCACCGACGAGCTGCTCGAGACCGCCGAGCTGCTCGGCGCCGGCATCGCCAAGGCGCTGCTCGGCAAGGCGGCGGTGCCCGACGACCTGCCGTTCGTCACCGGCTCGATCGGCCTGCTCGGCACCGAGCCGTCGTGGGAAATGATGACCGAGTGCGACACCCTGCTGATGGTCGGCTCGGCGTTCCCGTACTCGGAGTTCCTGCCGAAGGAGGGCCAGGCGCGCGGCGTGCAGATCGACATCGACGGGCGGATGCTCAGCCTGCGCTACCCGATGGAGATGAACCTGGTCGGCGACTCGCGCGAGACGCTCCAGGCTTTGATTCCCTACCTGAAAAGGAAAACCGAGCGGAAATGGCGCCAGGGCATCGAGAAGAACGTCGCGCACTGGTGGAAGGTGCTGGAAGCGCGCGCCATGGCCAAGGCCGACGAGCTCAACCCGCAGCGCGTCTTCTGGGAGCTCTCGAAGCGCCTGCCCGAGCGCGCCATCCTTACCTGCGATTCGGGCTCGGCGGCGAACTGGTACGCGCGCGACCTGAAAATCAGGCGCGGCATGCTCGCCTCGCTCTCCGGCGGCCTCGCGACCATGGGCCCCGGCGTGCCTTACGCGATCGCCGCGAAGTTCGTCCATCCCGACCGGCCGGTGATCGCCATGGTCGGCGACGGCGCGATGCAGATGAACGGCATCAACGGCCTGGTCACCGCGGCGAAGTACTGGAAGGAGTGGTCCAACCCGACGCTCATCTTCATGGTGCTGAACAACGGCGACTTGAACCAGGTGACCTGGGAGCAGCGCGTGATGTCGGGCGACCCGAAGTTCTCCGGGTCGCAGGACGTGCCGGATTTCCCCTATGCGCTCTACGGCGAGATGCTCGGCTTCACCGCCATGCGCGTCGAGAAGCCCGAGGATATCGGCGCCGCCTGGGATGCGGCGCTCGCCGCCGACCGGCCGACCGTGCTCGAGATGGTGACCGACCCGAACGTGCCGCCGCTGCCGCCGCACATCAGCATGAAGCAGGCGAAGTCGTACCTCGAGGCGCTCGTCAAGGGCGACCCCGACGCGATTTCCGTGATCAAGGAATCGGCGCGCCAGATGTGGGCCAAGGTGAAGGCCTGACGCCGGGTCGCTGATCGCGCCGGCGCTGTCGTCGACCCGATGACGCATGAATAGGGTGGCGGCGATGCCGCTCGCGGTCCCCGCTGCCCATAATCGGCTGTGCGCCTCCTCTGCGCATTCCTCGCCGTCGCTGCGCTTGCCGGCTGCGCCTCGGAAATTCCGCCGACCACCGCGCCGCCTGCCGAAGCCTTTGACCGCAAGCTGATCAAGGACGGCGAGCAGCTGGCCGCCGTCGGCGACTGCGCCGGCTGCCACACCAGGGTTGGCGGACCGCCCTACGCGGGCGGCGTGCCGCTCGAGACGCCCTTCGGCACGGTGTTCGGCACCAACCTCACGCCCGACGTCGCCTACGGCATCGGTGCCTGGTCCGAAGCGGCGTTCCGGCGCGCGATGCGCGAAGGCGTGGCGCGCGACGGCCGCCAACTCTATCCCGCCTTTCCGTACGATCACTTCACCCGCCTCTCCGACCAGGACATCCGCGCGCTCTTTGCCTTCCTGATGACGCGCGATCCGGTTGCCCAGCCGCCGCCGAAGAACAAGCTCAGCTTCCCGTTCAACCTGCGGCCGCTCATAGCCGGCTGGAACCTGCTCTACTTCCGCGAAGCGCGCTTCTCGCCCGACGCGTCGAAGAGCGCCGAATGGAACCGCGGCGCCTATCTCGTGGAAGGTCTCGGCCACTGCGGCGCCTGCCACACGCCGAGGAACCGTCTCGGCGCCGAGCAGACGAACCGCGCGCTCTCCGGCGGCATGGTCGAGGGCTGGTACGCGCCGGCGCTGAACGAAAGTTCGCCTTCGCCGATCCCGTGGACCGCGGAGCATCTCTCGACCTATCTCGGCACCGGCATGGCGGAGCGGCATGCGATCGCCGCCGGCCCGATGCAGGCGGTGACTGCGCAGCTCTCCCGAGCCTCGCCCGCCGACGTCCGAGCGATCGGGGCCTACATCCACGAGGCGATGGGACCGGTGACGCAGGCACGCGAATCGCGGGCGAGGGCGGCGCTCGAGCTAGCGAGCCTCGGGCCGAGCGCGGCCGCCGGCGCGAGCGCAGCCGAACGCGACGCGAAGCTCTCGCTCGGCAAATCGCTCTACGCCGGCGCCTGCGCCAGCTGCCACGAGGCGGGGCGGCGCGTTTCCTCGAGCGGCGCGCTCGAGCTGCCGCTCGCGGTGGCGCTCTACGATCGGCAGCCGGCGAGCCTCGTCAACATCATCCGCCAGGGCATCCGCCCGCCCGAAGGCGAGCGCGGCCGCTGGATGCCGGCTTTCGCCGGCGCCTTCACCGACGAGCAGCTCGGCGCGCTGGTCGCCTACCTGCGCACCCTCGCGCCCGGCGCGCCG
>DASQYN010000559.1:0-14853 GCA_035639215.1 Burkholderiales bacterium | reverse complement strand
TGCCGGAGTCGACCATCGCCTGCTCGACCAGCGGCACCATCTTGAGGAAGCGGCGCGCCTGCTCCTCGCTGCAGAACTCCATGACCCGCTCGACGCCGGCGCGGTTGTACCAGCTGCGGTCGAAAATTACGATCTCGCCCGCGGCCGGCAGGTGCGGGATGTAGCGCTGCAGGTAGATCTGGCTCTTCTCGCGCTCGGTCGGCGCGGGCAGCGCCACCACCCGGAACACGCGTGGGCTCACCCGCTCGGTGATCGCCTTGATCGTGCCGCCCTTGCCGGCGCCGTCGCGGCCTTCGAAGACGACGCACACTTTCAGGCCCTTGTGCTGCACCCAGCGCTGCAGCTTGACGAGCTCGCCGTGCAGGCGCGCGAGCTCCTTCTCGTAGTCCTTGCGCTTGAGCTTATCCACCGAGGGCCATGATTGCCGCGAGGAGGACCGCACCGACCGCGGCGAGGCCGAAGCCCGCCAGCCAGCGGTTGCCGCCGGAGTAGCGCGCGAGCAGCCAGCCGCCGAGGAAGAGGAGGGCGAGCGCGACCAGCCGCGAGCCGAGGAGCGCCGGCGCGAGGCTGCCGAACACGAGGAACGGCACGACCAGCGGAAAGGTCGACGCCGCGACCAGCAGGAAGACGCCGAACGCACCCCAGAGGTCCCGGGGGGCGATGCGGGGGGTAATGCGCTCGCGCGTGCGCTCGGTGAGGGTGGCGACGAGGTACATCACCGCGTCGACCAGGCCCCAGGCGATGTTGCAGCCGAGCGCGGCGATCATCGCCGTGCGCACCTCCTCGCGGCCGCCGCTCGCGACGCTGAGCGCGCCGATGAAGCTCATCGCCATCAGCACGCCGAAGATCACTTCCGAAACGCGCTCGATCGGGTCGAGCACGCGGCCCGAGGACGCTTGGAACATGGACGCATGTTCGCCGGGCGGCTGCTCGCCGAGTAATTGGACCAAGGTCCAATACCGCGCGCCGGCGCCAATGCCGAGAATCCGACGGTGGGAAAGGCCGACCTCGAAAAGGCCGACAGCGAAGCGCACGCCGACCGGTTCTCGATCGTCCTCGGCGGGCCGCTGTACCAGCTTTTTCTCCGCGGCCATCTGCTCAAGCCGCCGGTCGGCCTCGTCGCGCGGCGCATGGCGGCGGCGATCGCCGTCACCTGGCTGCCGCTTGCCGCGTTGTCGCTTCTCGCGGGCACCGCCTTCGGCGCTGTGCGCGTGCCCTTCTTTCTCGATCTCGAGGTGCACGTCCGGCTGCTCATCGCGCTGCCGCTGCTGCTCGCCGCCGAGCCGCTGGTCCACACGCGCCTCGCCACGGTGCTGCGCCAGTTCATCGAGCGCGGCATCGTGCCGCCCGACGAACGGCGACGCGTCGCCGGCATCGTCGACGACACGGTGCGCCTGCGCAACTCGATCCTCATCGAGCTGCTGCTCCTCGCCGCGGCCTTCGGCCTCGGCCCGTGGCTATGGCGCCAGGTGCTCGCGCCGGGCGGGATGGGCAGCTGGGTAATGGCGAAGGCGCCGCTCGGCGATGAGGCGCTGAGCGCGGCCGGCCTGTGGTACGCCTTCGTCAGCCTCGGACTTTTCCGTTTCGTGCTGCTGCGCTGGTACTTCCGGCTCGCGCTCTGGTACGTCTTCGCGTGGCGCCTTTCGCGTCTGCCGCTGCGCGTCAACCCGCTGCACCCGGACGGCGCGGGCGGCCTGGGCTTTCTCGGCGGCACGCTGAGCGCCATGCTGCCGATCCTGCTCGCGCAGTCGGTCGCGGTCGCCGGGGTGATCGGCACGCAGATCCTCTACCAGGGCGCGGCGCTCCAGTCCTTCTACCTCGAGATCGGCACGATCGTGGCGCTGCTCCTCGCGATGGGCCTCGCGCCGCTCGTCTTCTTCGTACCCGTGCTCTTGAGCGCCGGGCTGCAGGGCCGGCTCGAGTACGGCGAGCTCGCGATGCGCTACGTCGACCAGTTCCGCGACAAGTGGCTGCGCGGCGCGGCGCCGGAGGGCGAGCGCGTGCTCGGCAGCGCCGACATCCAGTCGCTCGCCGATCTCGCGAACTCCCATGCGGTCGTCGAGCGCATGGGCGTGCTGCCGGTCGGCGTGCAGGCGATCACGCGCTTCGCCATCGCCGTGGCGGTGCCGTTCACGCCGCTCCTGCTCTCGCTCATCCCGCTCAACGAGCTCGTCGGGCGCGTGGTGAAGAAGCTCCTCTGAACCGGTTCCTCGCTCTCGTCGCCGCCGTCTCCGCCCATGCCGCGGTGGCCGCGCCGGGCGTCCTCGAGCACCAGGCGCCGGAAAAGCTCGGCGACCTCGACGCCATGACGACGCGCCGCGTCGTGCGCGTGCTCGTGCCGTACAGCCGCACGCTGTTCTTCAACGATCGGGGCGCGCAGCGCGGCCTCACCGCGGACACGCTGCGCGACTTCGAGGCGTTCCTCAACAAGAAATACCCGAAGAAGGCGCATCCGATCGTGGTGCTGGCGATCCCGACGACGCGCGAGCGCCTGCTTCCGGCCCTGCTCGAAGGGCGCGGCGACATCGCCGCCGGCAATCTCACGATCACCCCGGAGCGCGAGGCGCAGGTGGCGTTCTCGAAGCCGGTGGCAATCGACAGCGCCGAGATCGTGGTCACCGGTCCGCGCTCGCCGAAGCTCGCCGTGCTGGAGGACCTGGGCGGCCACGACGTGCATGTGCGCAAGTCGAGCAGCTACTACGGCAGCCTCCTCGCCCTCAACTCGCGGCTGAGCGCCGCGGGCAAGCCGCCGATCCGCGTCGTCGCCGTCCCCGAGGTCCTCGAGGACGAAGATCTCATGGACATGCTGGCGGCCGGGCTCGTCGAGCTCACGGTAGTGGACGGCTGGAAGGCGAAGATCTGGGCGCGCCTGCAGAAGCGGCTCAAGCCGCGCGCCGATCTCGCGCTCACCGCGGGCCAGAACGTCGGGTGGGCGTTCCGGCGGGGGAGTCCCAAGCTCGCCGCCGTGATCGACGAGTTCATCGACCGCTATCCCGGCGCGCGCGCGACGCGCTTCCGCAACTACCCCGCCTACATCGTGCAGCTTCGCAACGCCACCGCGGACGCCGACTGGAAGCGCTTCCAGAGCGAGATCGCGCTTTTCCGCAAGTACGCGCCGCGCTACGGCGTCGACCCGCTGATGGCGGCGGCGCTCGGCTACCAGGAGTCGCGCCTCGACCAGAACGCGCGCAGCGCGGTGGGCGCGATCGGCGTAATGCAGCTCATGCCGGATACCGGCGCCGAGCTCAAGGTCGGCGACATCAGCCAGCTCGAGCCGAACATCCACGGCGGCATCAAGTACCTGCGTAACCTGCGCGAGCGCGCCGTCACCGGCGGCTCGCCTGACGAGCAGAACCAGATGCTCTTCGCCCTCGCTGCATACAACTGCGGCCCCGGCCGCGTCGCCGAGTTGCGGGCCGAGGCGCCGAAGCGCGGGCTCGATCCCGACCTCTGGTTCGACAACGTCGAGCTCGTCGCCGCGCGCCGGGTAGGGCAGGAGACGGTGCTGTACGTGCGCAACATCTACAAGTACTACGTCGCCTACAAGCTGCAGCTCGAGACGCTCGAGGCGCGCAAGGCCGCCGCCAAGACCCTGGCGCCGGCCCGACCTCCGCAGGAGCAACGACCTTGATGAACCTCAGACCCATTGCAGGCGCCCTGGCGATAGCTCTCCCCGTCGTCGCGCACGGCCAGCCGGCGCCGCAGAACGCCCCGGAAAAGGAAACCAACATCACGCTCTATGCCGGCTACCGCTTCGGCGGCGAGCTGAGCGATGTGACCGCCGACAACACCTGGAAGGTGACCGAGGGGAGCTCCTACGCGCTGGCGGCCGATTTCGGTCTCAGCCGCAACACCCAGTGGGAGCTCTTCGTCTCGCATCGCAGCGCGAACCTGAAAGCGAGCGGGCTCTTCGCGCCGGTGGTGAACGACATCGGCCTGGACATCACCTACTACCAGATCGGCGGCACCTGGTTTCCCGAGCAGGTCGGCCGCGGCTTCTACCTGGTCGGCGGTCTGGGCGCGGCCTACCTCAGCCCGCAGCAGGCCGGGCTCAGCTCGGAGACCCACTTTGCGTTCAACCTCGGCGGCGGCTACATGGTCCCGCTCACCAAGCACATCGGCCTGAGGCTGGAGGGACGCGGCTTCGTCACGCTGCTCGACAGCAGCGGCGGCATGTTCTGCAGCGGCGGCTGCGTCGTGCAGGTCAAGGGCACGACGATGACCCAGGGCGAAGCCCTGCTGGGCATCACCGCGCGGTTCTGAGGCTCGGTTCAGATGTCGTCGCGTAAACCGATCGGTACCGGCGAACGCCTGAGCGCGCAGGCGATCGAGGGTTTTCTCCTGCACGTGTTCACGTTCTCCCGCATGACCGTCATCGCCATGAAGGCGCTCGGTCCCGCGGGCTTCTCCCTGACGAAGCACAGGATTCTCGGCTTCGCGACGGTTGCGCCGGGGATCACGGTCGGCGAGCTGGTCCGCCGCATGCGCGTCACCCCGCAGAACGTGCATCAGCCGTTGCGCCGGCTCATCGACGAGGGCTACGTGGTGGCGAAGATCGGCGTGGAGGATCGCCGGCACAAGCGTCTCTTCGCGACGCGCAAGGGGAGCCGCCAATATCGCCGGGTTCTCGCTGAGCAGATAGCGACGCTGGAAGAAGCCTTTCGCGCGGCCGGGCCCGACGCGGCGCGCAGCTTCCTCGAGGTGCATCGGCTCCTGGTCGAGCCCGGCGATCGGCAGTGGATCGAGCATGTCGCGCGGGCTATCGGCAAAGAACATCAAGGGGATTGAACTAATCAAGGGCATTGGACCAAGGTCCCATAGCGTCGCGCGGTTCGCCTTGGCACGATCCCGTGGGTCACGGAGGAATCATGATTGGTCGCGTGCTGGCTGGCATGGCTCTCGCGCTGAGCGCTTCGGGGACGCTCGCGCAGAACCAGGAGGCAGCGGAGCAGGCGGCGCAGCCGCCGGAGGGCGCGATGACGAAGCTCGAGAAATCGCCGTGGCTGATCGCGCCGGTGTTCCAGTCCAATCCCAAGCTCGGCACCTCGCTCGGCGCGATGGCCGGCTACGTGCACTACTTCGACGAGAAGTCGCGCCCCTCGATATTCGCCGTGATGGCGCAGCACACGAATACCGATTCGACCATCGCCGGCGGCTTCGGCAAGGCTTCGTTCGACGAGGACCGGCAGCGGCTGCTCGCGGGGCTCATGTACGGCTATGTCAAGAACGACTACAACGATTACCTCGGAACCGGCGTGCCACTGAAATCCAATGGCGAGTTGAAATCGTTCATCGCTCGTTACCAGTACCGGGTCCAGGGCAACTGGTTCCTGGGAGTTCAGGGCATCTATCAGAACATGGCGGTCACCGGCGAGACGCAGTTTGACGACATGTTCCTCAACCTCGTCGGCGTCGCGCCCTACAAGTCCGGGGGCGCGGGCCTGGTCGCGCAGTACGACTCACGAGACAACGAGAATTCGCCCACCCGGGGCTGGCTCCTCAACGTCAACAACATGGCCTACCGGGAATCGCTGGGGGGCGATAACGATTTCGATATCGTCCGTGCGGACATTCGCTATTACATGCCGCACGGGAACGGCAACGTGCTCGCGATCCGCCAGTTGAACCACTTCACGAGCGATGCCCCCACCCAGGCGAAGGCGCCGGTCCAGCTGCGCGGCTACAAGATCGGCCAGTACAACGGCGACAACATGTCGCACATCGAGGTCGAGGAGCGGCTTCGCCTCGGCGAGAAATTCACCTCCACGTTCTTCCTCGGCATCGCCTGCGTCTACGGCGGGGGCAAGAGCTGCTCGGACGACAAGAACCTCTTCCCGGCTGCCGGCGCCGGCGTGCAGTACGTGCTCAAGCCGAAGGAAGGGATCGTCCTCAACCTCGAGTACGCCCTGGGGAGGAACGACAACTACGGCCTGTATCTGAAGATGGGCTACGCCTACTGAGGAGCCGGCTCGAGCTCGTACACGCCGGCGTCGGCCATGAGCGCGAGAAACAGGCGGCCGTCGCGGATGACGTAGCTGCGCACGAAGGGCAGCTGACGCACGATCTGGTCGTGCAGCGATCCGGGCTCGCACTGGGCGCGCGTGATCGCCATGGCGCCGAATTGCAGGCTGTTTCTCGAGGAAGATGTCCAGGCGCCGCGCGCGCGGTTGCAATCGATGCGCGCGGCGAAAATGCCGTCCGCATTGAACGCGAAGGTGTATTTCGCCCGCTCGTCGGGGATGAGCAGCGTGCCGTCTCCGCCTCGGAAGCTGACCAGGCGCCAAGAGGTTCCAGCCAGGCTGGTCGCCGCCGGAGGCGCGAGCGGGGCACAGGCCGCCGCCACGGCGAGCAGTGTGGCGGCGAGCCTTCTCACACCCCCGCGCCGATGCTCGCGCCGCGGAGCGTGTACTCGGGCAGCTTCGCCGGCGCGGGATGGGCCTCGATGTACTTGATGTTCTCGAACGGGAAGACCAGCAGCACGCCGTCGACCTCGGCGAGGAGCTGGCGCGAGGCGAGCAGCTCCTTCAGCTTGATCACCGTCGCGCCTTCGCTCGCCGCCTGCTTCGGGTAGTCGAGCTTCATTTTCGTGCCGTCCATGAAGTAGATGGTGAGTCCGCGCCTCTCCGCCATTGCTCCTCCCCGTTCAAAGCTGCGATTTGCCGACCAGCCGCCATTTCCCGTCGACCCGGCACACGTTGTGGCGCATGTCCGACTTGCGTCCTTCGGCCTCGTTGCGCACTCGCACCAGCTTGCACTGGCGCCCTTTCGACTCGAACTGCTTGAGCACCGTCAGGTCGCCGCCGTGCCCGTTCTGCGGATTTTTCCAGGCCAGCGTCTGGTTGTCGCCGCTCTCGTCGAGCGTCTTGCGCGCCGCGTCGAGGAACATGCGCAGGTCCGTGTCATCGAAGAGCTCGGCCGGGCCGCCCTTCAGCATGTTCACGAACTGCGCGCTGGCGGCCGAGCTCGCAAGCGCCAAGGCCAAGGCAATGATCAATCGCACGGCTAAAAGCGCCAGCCCACGTCGATGCGCCACTGCGTCCAGGCGGTCGTTCCGGACGAGCCGATCTGCACCCATTGCTCGTTGACCAGGCCGCGGATGAACATCTGCTGGAAGTCCTGGCGCAGGCCGAGGCCGGCGTTATAGCTGAACTTCGTGGTCGAAGCGGTCGGCACGTAGCTGCCGCAAACCTGGCCCCACCACGGATACCACCAGCACACGCCCTGCGGCGGCCCGGACGGGATGTTGCTGTCCACGTAGGTCCATCCCGCGCCGCCGGTGATGAAGGGCGTCAGCGGCGACGTGAAGAAGTTGTACGTGCCGGTGAAGCGCACAGTGCCCGTATCGACGGTGCCGCGGACGTTCACCGGGGCGCCCGAGTTGCCGGGGCCGGGAAGAACCGTGGACCGGTAATCGGACGAGCCCCAGGCGAACTCGATGCCCGCGGACAGGTTGGGATTGAAGTTCTTCGCGAAGCCGATGCCGAAGCCGTACCCGGTGTCGGTCGTCGCGTTCGCCCCGCCTTCGAACGAATAGGTCTGGCCGGTGGTGAATACCGGGAACAGATAGAACTCGTTCTTCCCGGCGCGACTCTGCGCGGAGGCGCAGGCGGCGGCGAGGAGCAGGGCGGCGAATAGGCCGAGGCGTTTCAGCATCATGAGTGGTTCTCCGTCAGTCTTGGGCTGTGCAGGCACGCCGAGATGGCATCGCGAAGCACGCGTTCGTCGAGCGGCTTGCGCAGGAACTCCGCGGCGCCTGCCGCAAAGCACTGCGCGCGCGTCTCGGCCGCGTTATGCGCGGTGACCACGATCGCCGGGATCGGCGGGCGCCGCCGGCGCAGCTCGGCGAGCACCTGCAGCCCGCTCATGCCGGGCATGTGCAGGTCGAGCACTACGCAGTCGAAGCGGCGCCGCATGCACTCGTCGAGGAAGTCGCGGCCGCCGGCGTAGCAGGCGACCTCGAGGCCGGAAGCCTCGAGCAGCCTGCCCAGCGCCTTGCGGACCGGCTCCTCGTCATCGACGATGGCGATATGGGGCACCGGGCCATTCAAGCAGGTCCGCTGCCGGGCGGGAATTGGACCAAGGTCTCATGTCCGGAGCAGCACGTGGAACGTCGCCCCGCGCCCCGGGCCCGACGCGCCCCACAGCCGGCCGCGATGCGAACGCACGATGGCGCGGCAGATGGAGAGGCCGAGGCCGAGGCCCTGCTCCTTGGTGCTGTAGAAAGGCTCGAAGAGCCTATCGTACTCCGCCGCGGAAAAGCCCGGACCGCTGTCCGTGACGCTGATCTGCACGTTTCGCCCTTTGCCGCTCGCGGTGCGCACCAGGAGGCGGCGCCCGCCTTCCGGGACTTCGCGCATCGCGTCGCAGGCGTTCACCACGAGATTGAGCAGCACCTGCTGCAGCTCGACGCGGTCGCCGTGCACGAGCCGCAGCTCGGGGGCGAGGTCGGTCTCGACCGCCACGCCGCGGGTGAGGAGATCGCTGTTGACGATGCGCAGCACGTCGCGCACCAGCGTGTTGACGTCGAGCGGCTGGTAGTCGGTTTCGCCGCGCCGGAATAGCGCGTGCAGCCGCCGGATCACGTCCCCGGCGCGCTGGTCGGCGATGACGATGTCCTGGAGGATCTCGGCGAGCAGCTGCGGATCGGCCTTCTTGGCGGCGAGGAAATGCTGCGCGGCCTGCGCGTTGCTCAGGATCGCCGTGAGCGGCTGGTTGAGCTCGTGGACGATGCCGCCCGAGAGCTGGCCGAGCAGGGACACGCGGGCGAGGTGGGCGAGCTGCTCGCGCTGCGCCTGCGCGTCGCGCTCGAGGCGGCGCCGCTCCTCGATCGACACGCTGAGCAGCAGCAGCGGCACCGACAGGGCGATCAGGAAGAGCTGCAGCTCGCGCGCCAGCGCGGCGGGCGGATGACCGGCGAACGGGCCGATTCCGTTCACGGCGCCCCAGATGCTCGCCAGCGTGATGATCGCGATCGCCGCGGCGGTGCCGGCGGGGCGGAAGCGCATCGCCGCCCAGACGAGGAACGGCAGCGGCGCGTAGTAGATCGCCGGCCCGGCGTCGGGATAGAGCGAGGGAACGTCGAACAGCGCGAAGCTCGCCGCGCCCAGTCCGGCGAAGAGCGCCGCGCCCTCTGCGTAGCGTACCGGATGCGCCTCGCGCAGCTCCGCTAAACGCAACGACGCCCAGGTGAGCACGAGCGGCGCGACCGTGAGCTCGGCGACGATATTGGAGAAAAAGCGCGAGCGCACGAGCGGCCAGTAGCCGGTTTCGCCCCAGCCGACGAAGCGCACCAGCGCCGCATCGAGGAACGACGAGACGAGCGGCGCGGCGAGCGCCGCGAAGGCGACGAACAGGGCGGCATTGCGCAGCGTGTCGAGGCGCAGGCGCCCCGGCGCGAAGGCCCGCACCAGCGCGGCGCCGATCAGGGCTTCGCTGCAGTTGCTGACGTACCAGCCGAGCACCATCGCCACCGGGACCCGGCTCTCCAGCTCGGCGGCGAGATGCGCCGGCAGCGCCGCGAGGAGCAGCCACGGCCAGGCGCGCGTCGGCGCGAGAAGCAGCGCTGCAAGGAGCAGCGCGTTGGGCGGCCAGAGCACCGATATCGGCGACGGCTGCAGCGTGAAGGCAAAACCCACGCGCGCCGCGAGGTAGTACCCGACCATGACCGCGACCGCGGGTATGAGCCAGGTCGGCCAGCGCAAGGCGGCCGGGGAAACCGCCGGCTCGGAGGCCGAATGGGGATTCATCGCCCGGCTCCCGCGGCGAGCGCCTGGTCTATGGCGTCGAGGATGCGCGCGCCGCTTTCGGTCTTGCCGAAGAAGCCGGCGCAGCCGCCGCGGCTCGCTTGCGCCCGCATTACGGGCTCGTCATGCGCGGTGATGAAGATCACCGGCACCCGCGAGCCCTCTGCCGCGAGGTGCTCCTGCATCTCGAGGCCCGACATGCCGCCAAGCTGGATGTCGACCAGCAGGCAGGCGAAATCCGCGCGCGCGCCGTCGGCCATGAACTGCTCCGCCGAATGGTAGATGGAGAAGCGATAGCCGGCGAGGCGCAGCAGGCGGCCGAGCGAGCGGCACAGGCTCTCGTCGTCGTCGATGATCGCCACCTGGGGAATAGCGGTCGCACTAGCGGTCGCACTCATCTCTTGTGATTCTGTCGCGGCGGCCGCGTAACCCGTACTGCCCCTTGGGGAATGACCGCAGCACGTGCACCGTGGTAGGTTTCGGCTTGACGTAGCTCAACATTCGCGCGGCGGCGCGCCCTATGATGGGCCGACGCCTCAAGGGAGGGCGTGGATGGCCAGCACGACCGGATGTGTCAGCATCGTGGACGACGACGGCCTCGTCCTGAGGGCACTCGACCGGCTGCTCCAGTCGCAGGGCTTCGACGTGGACACCTTCTCCTCGCCGCGCGATTTCCTCGACCACCCCGCGGCCGAAGGCCCGGGCTGCGTGGTCATGGATCTTTCCATGCCGGGCCTGAGCGGACTCGATCTGCAGCAGGCGCTTGCGGCCATCGGCGACGAGCGGCCGGTGGTGTTCATCAGCGGCAGCGCCAGCATTTCCGCCGGCATTGCCGCCATGAAGGCGGGCGCGGTCGACTTCCTCACCAAGCCGTTCGATCCGCAGCAGCTGCTCGCCGCGGTGCGCACGGCGCTCGAGAAGCATCGCGCCATGCGCGCGACGAGCAGCGCGCAAACCGAGTTCGCGGAGCGGCTCGGTTCGCTCACGCCGCGCGAGCGCGAGGTGCTCGAAGGCGTGGTGGCCGGCCGGCTGAACAAGCAGATCGCCGACCGGCTCGGCACCGCCGAGAAAACGGTCAAAGTCCACCGTGCGCGTATGATGGAGAAGATGCAAGTCGCCTCCGTCGCCGAGCTCGTGCGCGCCTGGACGCTCGCCCATCACGGGGGCGGCGCAGTTCCCAGCTAGCCCGGCGTGAGCGCCGTCGCCACCTTGTGGACGGCCATCGGCTCGGCCGCGCTGACGCTCGCCGCGGTGCACGGCATCGTCTGGCTGCTCGACCGTCGCGGCCTCGCCAACCTGGCCTTCAGCGTCGTTGCGTTGAGCGTGGCGGGCCTCGCGTTCACCGAGCTCGGCATGATGCATGCGGCGAGCCCGGCGGAATACGGGCAATGGGTGCGCTGGTTCCACGTGCCCAACTTCCTCGCCATCGCCGGGATCGTCGCCTTCGTGCACCTGCAGTTCGGCACCGGCCGGGTCTGGCTCGCGGCGGCGATCCTCGCGCTGCGCTCGGCGATCCTGATCGCCAACTTCCTCGTCCATCCGAACATCAACTGGCGCGAGATCGCCTCGCTCGCGCACATCCGCTTCCTCGGCGACGAGATCTCGGTCGTCGGCGAGGCGAGCGTGCGCCCGACGGCGTGGATGGGCGTCACGGCGTCGCTACTGCTCATCGCCTACGTCCTCGATGCCGCCGTGAGGCTGTGGCGGCGCGGCGATGCCGAGGCGAGGCGCAAGGTCCTGCTGATCGCCGGCGGCATCGTCGCCTTCCTGGTTCTCGCCATCGTCCAGTCGCAGCTGGTGGTCTTCGGCGTGGTGCGCATGCCGGTGTTCGTCACGCCGCCGTTCCTCATCCTGATGATGGCGATGACCACCCAGCTCTGCCGCGACATCGTCGCCTCGGCGCGCGTCGAGCGCGAGGCGCGGCGGCTGCGCGACGAGCTCGCGCACGTCGCGCGGGTGAGCACCCTGAGCGAGCTCTCGGGCTCGCTCGCGCACGAGCTGAACCAGCCGCTGGGCGCAATCCTGCGCAACGCCGAGGCGGCGGAGATCCTGCTGCGCTCGGACGCGCCCGACCTGCCGGAGCTGCGCGAGATCCTGGCCGACATCCGCGCAGACGACCAGCGCGCGGGCGCGATCGTCGACCGCACGCGCGCGCTGCTCAAGCGCAAGAGCCTCGAGCTGCAGGAGGTGTCGCTGCCGCTGCTCGCGCGCGACGTCATGGCGCTCGCGCGCGGCGACGCCGGCGCCCGGCGCGTCATGCTCGAGTGCGTCGTCCCGGAGGACCTGCCGCTCGTGCGCGGCGACCGGGTGCAGCTCTCGCAGGTGCTGCTCAACCTCCTCGTCAACGCCATGGATGCCGTGTCGGCCACGCCGGGCAGCGCGCGGCGCATCAGCATCGAGGCCCGGCACAAGGAGCGCACGGTCGAGGTCGCGGTGGCCGATTCCGGCCCGGGCGTCGACCCGGCGCTGCTTCCCCGCGTCTTCGAGCCCTTCGTGACGACCAAGCCGCATGGCCTGGGAATCGGCCTCGCGGTGTCGCGCGCGATCGTCGAGGCGCACGGCGGCCGCCTCTGGGCGCAGAACAATCCGCAGCGCGGGGCGACGTTCCGCTTCACGCTGCCGGTCGCCATGGCGGGCGCGTGAGCGAAGCGCCGGTCGTCCATATCGTCGACGACGACGCCTCGTTCGGGCGCTCGCTCGCGCGGCTGCTCGGCGCGAGCGGCTTCCAGGTGCGCGGCTTCTCCTCCGGCGCCGAGCTGCTCGCCGCGGTGTCGCCGCAAAGCGAGGGCTGTGTCGTCGCCGACCTCGCCATGCCCGGCATCGGCGGCCTCGAGCTGCAGGACGAGCTCTCGCGCCTCGGCGTACCGCTGCCGGTGGTGTTCCTCACCGGCCGGGGCGACATCCCGAGCTCGGTGCGCGCGATGCGCGGCGGCGCGGTCGATTTCCTCGAGAAGCACGCGCCGAAGGAAGCCCTGCTCGCCGCCGTGCAACGCGCGCTCGCCTCCGGGCGGCATGCCGCCGGGCTGCGGCGGCGCTTTTCCGCGCTGACGCAGCGCGAGCTGCAGGTGCTGCAGCACGTGGTGCGCGGGCGCATGAACAAGCAGATCGCCGCCGACCTCGGCATCCACGAGCGCACGGTCAAGCTGCACCGCACGGCGCTTACCACCAAGCTGGGCGTGCGCTCCGCGGCGGAGCTCGCCACGCTCGCGCGCGACGCCGGCGTCGCGACCTAGTCGCGCAGCAGGTCGGCGCAGCCGGCGCGGTGCGCCCAGTACTGCCAGGCGCGCTGCGTCTCGGGCGAATCCGGCTGGTAGCCCGAGCGGCGCGCTTCGATCTCGCCCGGCGAGAGCGGCTTCGGCTCGCCGAGCTGCATCGCTCTGAGCTGCACCCGGGCGTTGCGCGGCAGGTAGACCGAGAGCCGCACCACGTCGATGAGCGAGCGCGCGCCGGCGGCGAAGCCGTGGCCGCGCATCAGCGCGACCGCGTTCGCGCCGAGCGCGCGCGCCAGGTCGCGGGCCTGCGCCATGTTGGTGACGAGGAGGTTGGTCGCGTCGCCGAACTTCTGCGCGATGTCCCACACCGGCACGTGCCGGCCGATAAAAGCGCCGGAATGGATGACCGGGCGAAGCGGGGCATCGGTGATGGCGAACGGCAGGACGTCCTCCGCGTGGGCATGGACCACCGCCATTACGTCGGGCCGCGCCTCGTAGATCGCCGCATGGATGAAGCGCTCGAGATAGAGCGGGCGCGGCTCCTGGCGCAGCGGCCGCGCCTCGAGGTCGAGCTCGAGGATGTCGTCCGGCCCGATCAGCTCGGGCGCTTTCGAAACGGCGAGGAGGAAGCGGTCCGGATGCTCGGGATGGCGCAGGCTGACGTGGCCATAAGCGTCGACGACCTCCTCGCGCGCGAGGATGCGGTTGGCGATCACCAGTTGATTAACGAGATTCATGGGCGTGAACAAATGGGCGGCGTCGACGAGGCAGTGCGCGTAATGTCCCCGAACATACTTCGTTCGGGGGCAGTCATGAAGATGCTAATCGCAATGGCCGCAGCCACTCTGCTCGCCGGCTGCGGCGTGGACGCCGTGGGAACCGCCGCCACCGCCGCGGCGATGAAGAAGCAGGAGATCCAGGAAGGCCAGCGGACGATGCAGCAGGCGCAGGAGAAGATCAACGCCGCGATGCAGCAGGAGCAGCAGCGCGCCGCCGCTGCCGCCGCCGAGTAGGTCTACAGCCAGGAATTCCAGAGCCGCCGGGCGGGCTCGATGAGCTCGCTCGCCGTCAGGCCGACCTGCGGCAGTCCTCCGGCCGCGGCGCCGTGCAGGTGCACGCCGAGCACGAGCGCGGCCTCGCCGGTGTAGCGCTGCGCGAGCAGCGAGCCTAGGAAGCCCGCCAGGACGTCGCCTGTGCCGGCGCTCGAGAGCCCCGCGTGCCCGGTGCGGTTGATGAACCAGTGCCCGTCGCGCGCGGCGCAGATGCTGCCCGCTCCCTTCAGCACGACGTGCGCGTTGAGGTTTTGCGAAAGGAGCCGCGCTGCCTTGACGCGGTCCTCCTGCACCGCGGCGGTCGTCGTGCCGAGAAGGCGGGCGGCTTCCGCGGGATGCGGGGTGAGGAGGGTCTCGCTTTTGCGCCGCGCGCAGGCCTTGCGCAGGTCCTCGCTCTCCGAGATCAGATTGAGCGCGTCGGCATCGAGCACGCACGGCAGCTCGCTCGCGAGCGCCGCCGCGACGAGCGTCTCGGCGCGCTCGCTGGTGCCGAGCCCCGGGCCGACCGCCATGGCGTCGAGGTCGAGGCCGAGCGCGTCGTCGGCGTGGCGAAGCATCAGCTCGGGCGCGCCGGGGTCGACGTGCAGCGTCTGGTCGAGCATTCCCACATAGACACGCCCGGCGCCGAGCTTGAGCGCGGCACGACCGGCGAGGAGCGCCGCGCCGGTCATGCCCGCCGCGCCGCCGAAGACGGCGAGCGAGCCTGCCAGGCCTTTATGGAAGTTGTGCGGCCGCGGCTTGAGGGCCGCCTTGAAAAGATCGGGCTCGGCCACCCAGGCGCTCGCGCCGCCCGTCTGCACGCCGAGGTCGGCGACCCTGATCTCGCCGCAGTGGTCGGGGCCATCG
>DASQYN010000558.1:0-4970 GCA_035639215.1 Burkholderiales bacterium | reverse complement strand
GTCGACGTCCAGGCCCGCCGCAAGCCGAAAGAAACGCTCGAAGCGAGCGACGCCGATCACTGCCACACGGTGAGCTTATGCAGTGCCCGCGGGCGCTTCTTCCGCCTTCGTGCAGCGATGCAGCAATGCTGCTGTTTGGCGCGGTCGCGGCGAAGCTGCTCGCGCCGGGCTAGGGCGCTGCGGCCTCGACCCAGGAACGGATGCGGCGTTCGTCCATGGCGCCTGCCGTGCGCGCGACCTCGCGGCCGGCGCGAAACAGGATCATCGTGGGAATCGAGCGGATGCCCAAGCGCGCTCCGATGCCCTTCGCCTGCTCGGTGTCGAGCTTCGCAAAGCGCACCCGGGTCTTGAGCTCCTCCGCGACCCGCTCGAACGCCGGGGCCATCGCGCGGCACGGCCCGCACCACGCGGCCCAGAAATCCACCACTACCGGCAGGTCGTTGCGGCCAAGGAACGGATCGAAGTTGGCTTCGGTCAGGCTGACCGGCTTGCCGTCCAGCAGCCGCGCGCGGCACCTGCCGCACTTTGGATCGTCGCCCAGCCGCCCGGCCGGCACCCGATTGGGGGTGACGCACCGGGGACAGGCCAGCACAAGCTTGTCTTGGACTTCGTCGGGCACTTACCGAAGCTTGGGGCGCCCGGCCTCAGAACAAGATGCGCACAGCACGTATGGAATAGATGACAGCAAGGCGGCGGAATAAACCGCGCCGGCACGCTCGTAGCTTTTCTGGAGTGCATCTACCAAAAGGACAAGCCAATGAGCGTAGCGGTCAGCACACACGCGCAAATGGAACTCCGGCCGTTCGGCCGCACGAAGCGTCCCGTCCCCGTGGTCGGACAGGGCACGTGGTACATCGACCGCGCGGATAAGCGCGAGGCGATCGCCGCCCTGCAGCGCGGCATCGATCTTGGCATGACGCACGTCGATACCGCCGAGATGTACGGCGATGCCGAGCTGCTGGTGGCCGCGGCGATCGCCGGACGGCGCGACGAAGTGTTCCTGGTGGACAAGGTGCTGCCGCAGCACGCGTCGAAGAAGGACACCCTCGTCGCTTGCCATCGCTCGCTGAAGCGGTTGCACACGGATCGGCTGGAGTGCTACCTCCTCCATTGGCGCGGCAACCATCCGCTCGCGGACACGTTCTCCGCGTTCGAGCATCTGTGCGAGTCGGGCGCGATCCTATCCTGGGGCGTGAGCAACTTCGACGAGAACGACCTCGACGACGCGTGGCGCGCGGGCGGCCGGGACCGCCTCGCCTGCAACCAGGTGCTCTATCACCTGAAGGAGCGTGCGATCGAGCACGCGGTGATCCCGTGGTGCCAACAGCATGATGTCGCCGTCGTCGCCTATGCCCCGTACGGACACGGCGACTTTCCGGGCCCGAACACGGAGGGCGGCCGCCTGCTGCAGCAGATCGCAGCCGCGCACGACGGCGCCACGCCCCGCCAGGTCGCACTGCGCTTTCTCCTGCGCTGGCCGAACACGTTCACCATCCCGAAGGCCTCGACTCCCCGACACGCCAAGGAGAACGCCGGCGCCGGGGACCTGCGGCTTACGGACGACGAGATCGAGCGCATCGATCGCGCCTTCCCGCGCGACCTGAAGCCGCGCACGCTGCCGATGATCTGAGCTGGGGCTCGACGGCGCCGCGCGGGTTCTTCCTCGCTAGCGCCAGGTCTCGTCGACGCATTCCTTGGGCTGCTCGCCCCGCTCCTGCGCGAGGCTGGGGTAATCGGTGTAGCCCTTTGCGCCGCCGCCGTAGTAGGTGGACGGGTCGTCCTTGTTGAGCGGCGCGCGGCGCCGGAAGCGCTCGGGCAGGTCGGGGTTGGCGAGGAACTTGCGGCCGAAAGCGATCGCGTCTGCGCGGCCCATCTCGAGCCAGGCTTCGGCGGAATCGCGGTCGAAGCCGCCGCACAGCATCAGCTTGCCGCGGTACGTGGAGCGAATCAGCTCCACCATGCGTAGCGCCCCGGGCGCCGGCGGCAGCCCCTGCTCGACCTGGGCCGCCGCGGGATTGATCACGTGCAGGTAGGCGAGGTTGTAGTCGTTCAGCCTTTCGGCGACATGGCCGAACGTCTCCTCGGGATTGTCGTCGCTCATGTCGTTGAAGCTGCCGAGCGGAGAGATCCGCACGCCGACGCGCTGCGAGCCCCAGACGTCGCACGCGGTCTCGACCACCTCCATCAGCAGGCGCGCCCGGTTCTTCACGGGGCCGCCGTAACCGTCCGTGCGCTGGTTGGTCCCGGATTCGAGGAACTGGTCGAGCAGGTAGCCGTTGGCGGCGTGCACTTCGACCCCGTCCATGCCCGCGCGCTGCGCGTTGCGGGCGCCGCGCGTGTACTGGCGCACGAGGTAGGGCATCTCCTCGAGCTGCAAGGACCGAGGCGTCACGAACGGCACGAGCTCGGGCTCGCCGCGGTCGTTCTCGATGAACGCCTGGCCGCTCGCGCGGATCGCCGAGGGCGCGACCGGCAGCATCTGGTCGGGCTGCAGCGCGGGGTGCGAGATGCGCCCGACGTGCCAGAGCTGCATGACCATGCGGCCGCCCGCCTTGTGGACCGCCTCGCTCACGCGGTGCCAGCCGTCGATCTGCTCGCGGCTGTGGATGCCCGGAGTCCACGCATAGCCCTGGCCCTGCATCGAAACCTGCGTCGCCTCGCTAATGATCAGCGCCGCGGACGCGCGCTGTGCGTAGTAGCAGGCATTGAGCGGCGTTGGCACATTCCCCGGCTGGCGCGCGCGCGAGCGCGTGAGCGGGGCCATGACGATGCGATGCGGCAATTCCACCCCGCCTAGCCGGACCGGCTCGAACAGGAGCTCCATGGCCCTCATGTGAGGGCCGCATCGCGTGTTCTACAAGAAAACAATCCGGTGGCGATCCGAACTTCGCGTGCGATGCGGCGCGTAACAGTCACCACTGGCGGTTCTAGGCGAGCTCCACTGGAACATAGAGCGCGCTTTCGCCGCGCCGCACGGGGAGCGGCACGCGCTCGCCCTTTTTGCGCTGCGCGAGGAGCTTGTTGAATTCGTCGAGACTGCGGAACGGCTCCCGCCCGACTGCCACGATCACATCGCCGGCCCGGATGCCGCTCGCCGCGGCCGTGCCGCCGCGCACGTCCTCGACGACCAGCCCGTAGTCGACGCCGAGGGCTTTGCGTCCTTCGGGCGGCAGCTCGGAGGCCGCGGAAGGAGCGGGCTGCGAAGCTGCCGTGTGCAGGGCGAACGGCGGCGGTGACGCCGTCGATGCCTCGGCCGCGTCCTTGCCATCGCACGCGACGAGCGGCAGCGCGAGCAGCGCCACGATAAGACGGTTCATCGGAAATGCGCCGGCCGTGTCAGTGCTGCGCATGCTCCGGCGGCGGCAACATCAGCGGATCACGCAATTTGATGATCTGCCGCACGCCGCTCTCATCGATCACCTCCAGGCTCCTCAGGAGCGCCGCTTCCTCGTCGACGAACACCTGCCGCGGCTTGCGGATGAGGTGATCCAGGCCCTCCAGCACGACCTCGATCACGTCGTCCTTCGGGTCGTAGACGATGCCATTAAGCGGCAACCATTCCGCCGCCACCTGATCGCCGAGATTGAGCGCCGCAACCTCGACTTCTGCGAGCTTGCTGCCGCCGGCCAGCTTTGACACTCGGTCGAAGTAGGGATGCCATGCCGACTTGTCGATCTTCACTATGCTCATGTTCGCAATCCGCCCGGTGCAATGGAGTTGCCGATTCCTGCGCGCCGGGCGCAAGAAGAGCAAGCAACGCTGGTTCCTCGACCATTAGAGCCGAATGGAAAGGAAACTATCTTTCGCAGCCCTGCGCAGGTATGTCGATTTCATGCTGCCGGCGGCATGCCGGCCATAGGCGTCGAGCACGCTCATGCAGCGTCCTCGCTCGGCGCGCCGCGCTCGAGCCACGCGGCGAACTCGGGCATGGCGCGCGCGAGCCGCCATTCCTCGAGAACCGAGCGCGCCATCGCGTCGGCGCCTTCCGGCAGGGCGCGCGCATGCTCGAGCAGGCGTTCCTCGAAGCGTGCGGCGTCCGGATCCTCGCGGATCACGCGCTCGAGCAGCTCGCGCTTGAGCGCCAGCCCGATCGCGTCGGGCCGCTGGTCGCGCTTGCGGCTGCGCCGGCGCCCCTCGGCTGCGGTGAGCGCGGCGAGCAGCGCGCTGCAAACGTCGGCGGGCCGGTTCATCGCGGGTAACCCGGGCTCTCGGGCCGGGCGTAGCCGCGCCCGGCCGCCGCGAGGTCGAGCTCGACGCTCGCCAAGTCCTCCAGCATGACCTCCGCGGGCGCGCCGGCGCTGAGACGGCTGAAGCACTTCAGGTAGCCGCGGCACGCGGCACAGGTCTCGATCGCGGCCCGTTTATCGCCGCTCTCGGCGACGAGCCCACCGAGCGTGTGATGGTCGGTCGCGCCGCAGTACGCGCACGACAGCGCCGCCGCGCGCCATGCCGCGCCGCAGGCGCCGCAGCGAAGGTAGCGCAGCCGCTCGACGCCGCAGACCTCCGCGAGCGCCGGCCAGCGGCCGCAGATCGGGCAGTAGCCGCGCGACCACGACGCCGGCAACGCGTCGGCGAATCGGCGGCGGCACGCGTGCAGGAACGGCATCGGCGCGATGAGTGCGATCGCCTCGCGAAGCTCCTCGCCGGGCACGCGCGACGCAAGGCGTCGGTAGAGCGCCTCCAGCGGGCGCAACTCCGGCAGGGCTGCGCCGGCAAGGAGCGGCGCCTCGTCGTCCGTCCAGGCAAGATGCGCCGGCACCACCTCGTCCCAATCGCGGTTGCCGATCTCGGCAAGCACCTCGCCGATGATCGCGAGCCAGGGCGCCCACTCCGGGTTTCGAAGCTCGATCTCCTCGAGCCGCTTCATCCGCGCAGGCTGAGCCGCCGCGCTTGCCGCGCCGGGACGAGCGGCGGCGCCTCCACGGGAATGAGGCGCGGCGTGCCGGCGTACGGCTCCGAGCCTTCGTGCA
>DASQYN010000557.1:0-13063 GCA_035639215.1 Burkholderiales bacterium | reverse complement strand
CTTCATCGAGCTGTGCCGGCGCGACGCGAAGCCGCTCGCGCTGCTCTTCATCGACCTGGACGGCTTCAAGCGGGTGAACGACGAGAACGGCCACGAGTGCGGCGACCGCCTGCTGTGCGAGGTCGCGGCGCGTCTACAGGCGTCGATCCGCGGCTCGGACGTCGCGGCGCGCCTGGGCGGCGACGAGTTCGGCATGCTGCTCTTCAACGCCGACCCGCGCGCCGCGGCGAGCGTCGCCGCCAAGCTGGTCGACACGCTTTCGCAGCCCTACGAGGTGAATGCCCGGCGCATCGAGATCTCGGCAAGCATCGGCATCGCCGCATGTCCCGACGCCGGCCAGACCGCCGAGGAGCTGCTGCGCAGCGCCGACCGGGCGATGTACAGGGTGAAGCTCGCCGGCAAGCGCGGCCACGCCGTCGCCTAGAAGCGCCGGCTCAGCTCAGGTCATGCACACCGCCTCGACGTTGTTGCCGTCGAGATCGACGAGGAACGCCGCGTAGTAGTTGGGCGCATAGTCGGGGCGCAGGCCGGGCTTTCCGTTGTCCCTGGCGCCCGCCTTCTTGCCTTCGGCGAAGAATCGGTCCACCGCCTCGCGCGTCGGCGCTCGCAGCGCCACGTGGCTTCCCGCCTGTTCCTTCGAAAGATGCAGCCACAGTGCCGGGCGCCCTTCTGGCCCGAAGCCGGCGTAGGTCTGGTCGCGCGCCCCCGGCACATGACCGAGCGGCGCGAGCATCGCTTCGTAAAGGCGCGCTGCCTTGTCGAGATCCCTTACCCGCAAACCGATGTGAGCGAACATGCTGTCTCCCGTTGTCGAGTCGATCCGCCCAGATTAGGCGGCAACGGCGATACGGTCTTGGAAAATCCTGCGCTCGCCCTTCAGCATCCTGCGGAACTGCTTCGGCGGAACGCCCGCGGCGCGGCCGAAGGTGCGAACGAAGTTGGAGAGGTCGGCGAAGCCGCAGTCGAGCGCGACCTCGGTGACGGGAAGCGTTTCCTCGGCGAGGAGCTTCGCTGCCCGGCGAAGCCGTACCCGCAGCAGATACTGGTGCGGCGTCGCGCCGACGACCTTGCGGAAGAGCCTGAGGAAGTAATACGGCGACAGACCGGCGTGGCGGGCGGCGTCCTCCAGGCCGACCGGCGCGGCGGCGTTCTGCTCCAGCCACAGCGCCGCCTCGACCACTCTTCGCCTTTCCCGAGCCTGAATTTTCAAGGGAGCGTCCTCCCCTTCGGAGCACAGCCGGGCAAACCGCGCGACGAACAGCACCGCCGCTTCGTCCACGCCGACGCTCGCGCGACCCTCGGCGGCCGCCTGCACGAGCTCGCCGAGCACCATGAGAGCGGGCAGCGGCGGTACGCGCACCACGTGCCACGGCGCCTTGCCTTTCGTAATGGCGTCGGCGAACCCAGGCGAGAGCTTGACCGAGAGGCACTCGTCGCCGCAGCCGTGGTGCTCGTGCGTTGCCGTGTACTCCCGGCCCGGCCGGCCGACCATCACGGCGCCGGGCACGAGCTCGAGCTCGCGGCCCTCGGTGCGGCAGCCGAAGCTGCCACGGCGCACGTACGAGAGCGAATGGCGCTCGTGGCTCTCGGCGAACGGCCGATCGCCGGGACCGGCGGCGCAGCGGAAATCGTAGACCGAGAGCGATTCGCCCTCGACGAGCGCGATGCGGCGCATGCCGCAGACTGTAGCGCGGATCCCGCTATGCCGCGGCGGAATGCGACTCGAGCGCTTTCCTCATGGCGGCGACGCCTTCGTCCATCATCGCGCCGACCGGCCCGGCCGCGGCGTGCGGCAGCAGATCGGCCAGCCAGACGACCGTCGCGCCGCCGAGCCCGTCGTCGAACACCTGGAACGAGGCGCTGTGGTGCGCCAGGCGCTCGCTGCGCGCCGAATAGGCGAGGCGGCGCTTCGCGCCGTCCAGGTCCACGATCAGCTCGCGGGCGACGAGGCCGTTCGCGAACGTCACGATTCGGTCCTCGCCTTCCCGCCGGCAGTCGGTTACGTAGCCCGGCGCGAGGCGGGTGTGCAAGGCAAAGACGTCGCTAAACGCGTCCCACACTTCCGCGGCGGGCACCGCCAGGCGGAATTCCTTCCGTATCGAAGCCATGGCGCAGCCTCGCACGGCCGGCGGCCGCGCTCTTGGAAAAAATTGCGGCGCCTCACCGCCTGGGCAGGAGGCAGAAGCCCTGGGCCTCGATCCCCAGCGAAGGATTGAACTTGCTGCGGAAGTTCTCCAGGGCGATCGCCGCCGTGAGCTCGACGATCTGCGCCTCGCTGAAATTCCGCTTCACGCGGGCGAACAGCTCGTCGTCCACCTTCTGGTCGGTATAGGTGATGCGCTCTGCATACTCGAGCGCAGTCCGCTCGAGCTCGCTGAAGGCGCCGCTTCGCCGCCAGCCGGCGAGCTCGAGCAGCTTGGCGTCGCCGCCCTCGATCTCCGCCACACGGACGGAGTTGATGTCGACTCAGAACGGGCAGCCGTTGATCGCCGCCACGCGCAGCGACACCAGCGACGCTAGGCCCTTGGGCAGCTTGCCCGACTCCGCGATCGCGGCGCCAAGCGCCTTCGCCGCGCGCAGGATCGGCGGGCAGTGCGCCATCACCTTCGTGGGGTTCAACAAGTCGCCGTATTGCGCCCGCTCCCTGGCGAAGATTTCGGACAGGACCGGCTCGCCACGGGCGTCGTCCACTTCGGTCACTCTCGGCATGAACGCTCCTTTCCCGGCGAAAGATAGCAAATGCCTCAGCCTTGTCGCGCCGCCTCCGCGGGCGTCACCGCGAGCTCGACCATCTCCGTGCCGCGAACGAGCTTCAGCGCGGTCGACTTGCCGATCCGCTCGGCGGTCAGCGCCTTGTGCAGGTCGTCGATGCCGTTCACCGGCGTGCCGGCGAAGGCGACGATGCGATCACCCGGCCGCAGGCCGGCGACGGCTGCCGGGCCATCGCGTTCGATCGACTCGATGCGCACCGCGTGCGTGTTGGCGAGGCCGAAGTGGCGCGCGAGGCGCCGTCCGACCGGCATGTTCGCGCCGGCAATGCCGAGATAGCCGCGGCGCACGCGGCCGTCTCTCAGGAGCTGCATCACCACCCCCTTCACCGTGTCGATCGCGGTAGCGAAGCAAAGCCCCTGGGCGCCAGGAATGATCGCCGTGTTGACGCCGATCGCCTCGCCGCGCGAGTTGAGGAGCGGCCCGCCCGAGTTGCCCGGATTGAGCGCGGCATCGGTTTGCAGCACGTCGTCGATCAGGCGGCCGGTCTGCGAGCGGATGCTCCGCCCGAGCGCGCTCACCACACCGGCCGTGACCGTGTGCTGGAAGCCGTAAGGATTGCCGATCGCGATCGCGAGCTGGCCCACGCGCACCGCGCGCGAAACGCCGAGCTTGACGGCCGGAAGGCCGCTCGCGCCGGCGCGGATCACCGCGATGTCCGTGTCCGGGTCCTCGCCGAGCACGTCCGCCTCCCGCGTCAGTCCGTCGGCGAAGCTGGCGCGTATCGCCTTTGCGCCGTGGACGACGTGGCTGTTGGTGAGAAGAAGGCCGTCGGGCGTGAAGCAGAAGCCGGAGCCGCTTCCCTTGCGGCCTTTGTAATCCACCTCGAGATGGGCCACCGCGGGAGCGACCATTTCGCTGGCGTGGACAACCGCCCGCGAATACGCGTCGAGCAGCGCTCCGTCGCCCGATGCGCCCGCCGGCTCGGCGGCGGAGTCGGTGTCGTCCAGTATCCAGCGCGGGTCGAGATCCATCGCCCCCAGATGGGGGCGACGGGCGCGCCGGTCAAGCGACGCTCAGCGCTGCAGCATCAGAAAGCGGTCCTTCTGCGCCCGGGCGCACTCGCCCATGGCATCGAGCCCGCGCACGACCGCGCCGGTACCGATCGCGAACGGGTTGGGATCGAGCGAGCCCTGCTTGCGCAGCGCCTCGAGCTTGGTGATCGCGCCGTCGTAGCCGGCGTGGTTCGAGATCAGCACGTCGATGCCCCGGTCCTTGGCGAGCTTCGCCATGCGATCGGCGCCCGCGGCATACGTGTCGAGACGCGCAATGTTGTTGCCGAAGTTGAACGCCGTGCCGCCCCACAGAAGCACGTGATGGGTCTTGCCGCCGGCGGTGACGTCGAAGGCGGGCGTGATCGTGCCGAGCGTGTGGCCCGGCGTGATGTGTATCGTGACCGACGTGTCGCCCAGCGTCACCTTGTCGCCTTCCTTCACCGTCACGTCGCGCTTCGGCACCGGGCCCCAGAGCCGGGAGTTCGCTTCCAGCTTGGTCTCGGTCTGCTTCCAGTCGGCCTCGCTCATCACCACGCGCGTGCCGTACTTCTGCACGAGGTGCGTCGCACCGCCATAGTGGTCGCCGTGCGCGTGCGTGACGATGACGTACTTGACCTCGGCCGGGTCGAGGCCGAGCTTGCGCAGGCCGCCGTCGATGAGCTGCGCGGCCTCGTCGTTGTTGTTCAGCGCGTCGATGAGGATGATGCCCTGCGAGGTCTTGATCGCCCAGGCGCTCACGAACGCGGCGCCGACGTAGTACAGGTTGTCGAACGCCTGGCCGGGCGGCGGCGCGGGTCGCGCGATCTCTCTCGCCAGGCGCTGGTCGATCTCGTCCTGCGTCGCGCGCTTGCTGGGCGCCGGCTGGCAGAGCACCAGCAGCGCCTTGAGATCGTCGCCCGCGAGCTGCTTCGCCTTCGCCACGTGGGCGGCGACTGAGGCGTCCGACGGGCCTTGCGCCCACAGCGGCGCCGGAGCGACGAGCAAGGCGGCGGCGGAGATGGCGCATCTCACGGCGGTGGATCCCTGCATGGCAAGCCTCCTCGGGTGGGTGCCGCAGTGTGCCACAGCGCGCCAGGCTTCGAAGGGCACGCGCGCCCGGCGCGATCTGCTCAATAATCGGGCTCGACGATCCATTGCCGGGGAGGCCAGCATGAAACTGCCGTACCGCAGCGCATCCGTTTTCTTCCCCCTGCTTTTCTGCATCGCCGCGGCGCGAGCCGACTATCCGGTGCCGAAGGAAGGCGACTGGGTGGCGCGCGAGTTCCGCTTCCATACGGGCGACGTCTTCAAGGAAGCGAGGCTGCACTACCGGACGATCGGCGCGCCCACCGGCGAGCCGGTCCTGGTCCTCCACGGCACCGCCGGTTCCGGCGCGTCGATGCTCACCAAGGATTTCGCCGGCGAGCTCTTCGGGACCGGTCAGCCGCTCGATGCGAGCCGCTACTTTCTGATCCTTCCCGATGCGCTCGGCACCGGCAAGTCGGTGCGCCCTTCCGACGGGCTGCGCGCGAAGTTCCCCCAGTACGACTACGACGACATGGTGCTCGCGCAGTATCGTCTGCTCACCGAAGGGCTGGGGGTGAAGCATCTGCGCCTCATCATCGGCAACTCTATGGGCGGCATGCAGGCGTGGATCTGGGGCGCGCGCTATCCGCAGTTCGTGGACGCGCTCGTGCCCATGGCCTGCCTGCCCATCGCGATGTCGGGACGCAACTGGATGCTGCGGCGCATGCTCACGCAGTCGATCCGCAACGATCCCGACTGGCAAGGCGGCGACTACAAGACGCAGCCGCGCAACATGCCCGCCCACCTTCTCTACTTCCAGCTCGCCACCATCGGCGGCAACCAGGCGCTCTTCAAGCAGGCGCCGACTTCCGCGAAGGGCGACGAGTTCATCGCCAAACATCTCGCCACGCCGTTCCGCGGCGACGCGAACGACGTGCTCTTCCAGTGGGAGTCTTCGGCCGACTACGATCCCTCGCCGGGGCTCGAGCGCATCGAGGCGCAGGTGCTCGCGATCAACTCTTCCGACGACGAGCGCAACCCGCCCGAGCTCGGCGTGATGGAGCGCGAGATCAGGCGCGTGAAGAACGGCCGCTACCTGCTCGTTCCCGGCGGGCCCGACACGCGCGGGCACGGGACGACCGGCATGGCGGCGCTCTACAGAAAGGAGCTCGCCGGGCTACTCGAGCGCGCGCCCCGGCGCCCGGCGCCTTAGCTACGCCGCGATTACAGCGGCTTGATGTTCGTCGCCGCCGGGCCCTTCTGGCCCTGCGTCACGTCGAACGAGACCTTCTGACCCTCTTTCAGGGACTTGAAGCCGGCCCCCTGGATCGCGCTGTGATGCGCGAAGAGATCCTTGCCGCCGCCATCCGGCGTGATGAAACCGAAGCCCTTGGAGTCGTTGAACCACTTCACGGTACCTGTGGCCATGTCATTGCACCTGATTTGCGTTACGCCAGGCTATCCGAGCCTCGCTGCGGGCACGATGATCAAGGAAGGGAATCGACGGCAACCGGGAAGCCGCTCGTGGCGGATAGTAGGGTCGGATGTTCGCTACTTGAGATCCTGCGAGCGTCAATGTAACACGAGATTTCTCCCTGCGCGACGCGCCGGAGGGCCCGGCGGTGAACCGGGCCCGTTTCCCGGCTACTGACTCGAGCCGCTGCTCGAGGGGCTCGAGCTGCTGCCGTTCGATCCCGTGTCATTCGAGCTCGCGCCGCTCGAGCCGGTACTGTCCGAACCCGAGCTGGCGCCGCTCGCGCCGCTCTCTTGCGACGGCGAAGCCGAGCCGCCGGTGGCCGACGAGCCGGACTGGTCGATATCCAGTGCCGCCAGCGTCTGCTGGTCGATCTGGCCGGTGGCCTGAAGGCCGTTCTGCTGCTGGAATTCCTTCAGCGCCGCCTGCGTCTTCGGCCCCATCTGGCCGTCGGGCTGCCCCACGTCCTGGCCCTTCTCGCTCAGCTTCTGCTGCACCTGTTTTACGACCTCCGGGCTCTGGGTTTGCTGGTCGCTGGCGCTCTGTTGATAACTCGAGCTCTGGTCGTTCTGGCCGCTCTGCGCGCCGCTCTGCTGGCCTTGGCCGGCGAAGGCGGAAAGCGAGAACGCGGATGCGAGTGCGACAAACAGCGTCGTCCGTTTCATGCGGATGCTCCTTTGCGGTTGGGATTGAAAAAGACCTACCCCTTAGTCCGAGCAAATGCCATTCCAGGGAACCGGAAAGGGGTTAGTGGACGCTACTACGCAGGAACGCGAAGATTGGACAGGAGCGAAGCGATGAAGATCGATTGGGACGCGCCGATTCGTATGGACGACGGCGTGGTATTGCGCGCCGACGTATTCCGGCCCGACACGGGCCGCCACCCGGTGATCCTGAGCTACGGTCCGTACGCAAAGGGCCTCGCCTTCCAGGAAGGCTATGGCGCGCACTGGAACCGTCTCGTCAAAGCCGCGCCGGAAGTGCTCGAAGGCTCGTCGAACCGCTATCAGTGCTGGGAGCTCGTGGATCCTGAGAAATGGGTGCCCGATGGCTACGCGTGCGTGCGGGTCGACTCGCGCGGCGCCGGCCGCTCGCCCGGCACCATCGACATCTGGTCGCCGCGCGAGGCGCGCGACCTCTACCACTGCATCGAGTGGACGGCCGCGCAGCCGTGGTCGAACGGCAAAGTGGGACTGAACGGCATCTCCTACTTCGCCACCAACCAGTGGCAGGTCGCGGCGCTAAGGCCGCCGCACCTCGCGGCGATCTGCGTCTGGGAAGGATTCGCCGACTATTACCGGGAGCTCTCGCGCCATGGCGGCATCCTCAGCCAATTCACCGAGAGCTGGTACGCGCGGCAGGTGCTGCGCGTGCAGCACGGCGTGGGCGATCGCGGGCCGAAGAGCCGCGTCACCGGCGAGCCGGTCGCGGGTCCCGAGACGCTGCCGCCCGAGACGCTCGCGAAGAACGCCCTCGATGCGCCCGGCGAGATCCTGCGCCGCGAGCTCGTCGACGGCTACTACCGCGAACGCATGGTCGACTTCGGCAAGATCGAGGCGCCTTTGCTCTCCGCGGCGAACTGGGGCGGCGTCGGCCTGCATTCGCGCGGCAACTTCGAAGGGTTCCTCGCCGCCGGCTCGAAGCAGAAATGGCTCGAGGTGCACGGCGACACGCACTTCACCCACTTCTACAGCAACTACGGAATGGCGCTGCAGAAGCAGTTCTTCGCTTTCTTCCTCAAAGGCGAAGCGAACGGCTGGGATCGCCGGCCCAGGGTCTCGCTCAACATCCGCGCCCCCGGCGAGCGCTTCACGCTGCGCGCCGAGGACGAGTGGCCGCTTGCGCGCACGAAGTGGACGCGCTTCCACCTGCGAAAGAACCTGTCTCTCGGCGAAGCCGTGATCGCCGAATCCGCCTCGCTTTCCTACGACGCGACCGGCGAAGGCCTCACGTTCTCCACGCCGCCGATGAGCGAGGCGCTCGAGGTCACGGGGCCGTTGGCGGCGAAGCTGTGGGTGTCTTCGGAGACGAACGACGCGGACGTGTTCGTCGTGCTGCGCGTCTTCGATCCGGCCGGCAAGGAAGTCACCTTCATCGGCTCGAACGACCCGCGCACGCCGGTGGCGATCGGCTGGCTGCGCGCCTCGCACCGCAAGCTCGACCCGGCGCGCTCGACCCCTTACCGGCCGTGGCACACGCACGATTCCATCGAGAAATTGACGCCCGGCCAGCCCGCGGAGCTCGACGTGGAGATCTGGCCGACCTCGATCGTCGTGCCGACCGGCTACCGCCTCGCGGTGACGCTGCTCGGCCGCGACTACGAGGTCGACGGCGCCGACGCCGGCATCGCCAACGCGCCCTACCCGATGAAGGGCGTCGGCCCCTTCATCCACGCCGATCCGCGCGACCGGCCGCCGGAAGTTTTCGGCCGGCGCTACACGCTTCATTTCGCGCCGGGCAAAATGCCTTACGTTCTGCTACCCGTTATCCCGAGGAGGGGGTAAAGATGCGGATCCTTGCTGCGGCCCTGTTTGTCGTCTCGTCGCTCGCCTTCGGGCAGAGCTATCCCACGAAGCCGGTCACCATCATCGTGCCCTACCCGGCCGGCGGTCCCACCGACACCCTCGCTCGCCAGGTCGCGCAGCGGTTCACCGAGAAGCTCGGCCAGCCGTTCGTGGTCGAGGACATCACCGGGGGCAACACGCTCATCGCCACGGGGCGCGTCGCCAAGGCGCCGGGCGACGGCTATACGCTGCTGCTCCACAACCTGCAGATCTCGGCGAACGTCACGCTCTATCCGGACGCGCCTTACAACACCGAGCGCGACCTCACGACGGTGGGCTTCATCAACCGAAATCCGCTGGTGATGGTCGGCCGCAAGGGCCTGCCGCCCAACAACCTCACCGAGCTCATTCCCTACATGCGGAAGAACAACCTCAACATCGCTCACCCCGGCGCCGGCGCCACCGGCCACCTCGCCACCACGCTCTTCCTCCAGGAAGCCAAGCTCAAGGCGACGATGGTTCCCTACCGCGGCGCCGCGCCCGCGATGCAGAACATCCTCGGCGAGCAGGTCGATCTCTTCCTCTCCACGCCTCAGGCGGTCGTGAAGCTCGTGCAGGCCGGGCGCATCAAGGCCTACGGGATCACCACGAAGGAGAAGTATCCGCAGTTCCCCAACGTCTCGAGCTTCGTCACCGAGGTGAGCCCGAAGCTCGAGATCTTCTACTGGCAGGCGCTCTTCGCGCCTTCCAAGACGCCGAAGGCGATCATCGAGAAGCTGAACGCAGTGCTCCAGGAGTTCGAGGACGATCCGGCAATCATGAAGGGCTGGGACGCCGAAGGCGTCAGCGCGTTTCCGAAGGACGAGCGCTCAGTCGAGCGCGGGCAGAAGGTGATGAAGAGCGAGATCGCTCGGTGGCGGCAGGTGATTCAGGACAACCATATCGAGGGGCCGCAGTAGACGCCACCGGGGAGAGAAACACGACGGCGAAGCCGGGCGCGCGCCCTGCCGAAAGGCACCGGGAAAAAACCGTGGCGGTAGCTCATTGAAACGTTTGCTACGGAGGCGATAGCAAACGGGGTTCTTCTGGGCGACTAATCGCTGCTAACAATCCTGCTTGCTCCATTCACGCCATCCCTTTAGCAATGGGAAATAGAGCCCAAGGTTGGTCGGACCAACTGCTAAGGCATAGGTATTGAGCTGTTGTTCGTAACGCTTTCTCTCTTCGTCGAGAAACTGCTCGAGTGCAGCGCCCTCGTGGCGGCTCGTCTTGAAGTCCACGATCCATTGGTCTCCGCGCTCGTCGCGGAAAATTCGATCCATGACGTAGGTCCTGACGACGCCGTCGTTCGCGCGTACGCGCAGCCGATATTCACTGCGGGCCTCACCGTGAGCATCGAGTACCCAACGCCCACGCTCATCTGTGACACAGTTCTTCAGCGCTGTCCGTACTAGCTCGGTCGCAGAGTACGCCGCAGACGATGGTACGCCACGCCGCTGCAGCTCACGGTGAAAGTTCTTAACCAGGCTGTCGATTCGTTTGGCATCCCAGCCCTTGAGCTCGTCCCCTGCAATCCGCTGTAACCATCGATGAGCAACGGTACCGACATGCCGCGCAGTCTCGCCGGCCCAGGAGAACTCGATCTGCTCTTCTTCCCTGCCCTCCGGAGGAGCCGTCCATTGCGCTGAACTAGGAAGCGAGGGCATGCGGAAGTCACGGGCGAGGCGGTTGATGGTGAAGATGGAAACGGGGTCCTCGCCTGCCCGGGGACGACGAACGGGCTGGGGCTCGGTGAAGTAAGGCGCCGCGACGGGCCAGGCGCGTTCCAATAAGGAGTGCGCGAAGGGCTTCTTCATCTCGCCGTCCTTGTCGCATTCGAGGCAGGCGAGAAGGTGCAAATGGTTCTTGGCGCGAGTGGCGGCGACGTAGAGCAGGCGCGAGGCTTCCATGTCCTCGGCTTCGGAGTCGAGGTCGCGGAGGTAGTCGTACGTGGGGTCGCGGTCACCGCCGGTGGGGCGCATGGGGGCGAAGAGGAGGGAGGCGTCTGAAAAGGCAACCCCCCGCTCGCCCGAAGGCTCGCTTCCCCCCTTAACAGGGGGGCGAGACAGGAGTTCCTTCCAGAGGAACATCGGTGGATCCGAGCGACCAGGGCCACGATCCAAACCAGGGACGATGACCGTGTCGAACTCGAGCCCCTTGGCCTTGTGGATGGTCATGATCTGGAGGTCCTCGTCGGTGGCCTCCACGTCGGGGAGCGCGTAGAGCTTGTCGAGGCTCTCGGCGAGGGCGGCGAAGTCGGGAACGATGCCGGCGGTCTCGAGGCGCTCGAGCTCGTCGAGGTAGATCTCGGCGTCCTCGAGATCGGTCTTGTCCTGCACGCACGCGGGGCCTCCCAGGGCGAGCCAGACGCCTTCTACTCTCTCTCGCAGGCTGCCGCGGCGGCGGTTCTCGATCGCGGGCGCGAGGATGGAGGTGAAGCTCGAGAGGAAGAGGTCGTCCTTGATCAGCTCCCAGAGGGTCTTGAAGCGATCGCGGCCGGAGATCTCGAGCAGTTGCTGCAGAGACAGACCGAGCCAAGGCGCGCGAAGGATGGCGAGCCAGGCGATGCGATCGCCCAGGTGCGTGAGCGCGCGAGTGAGCGCATAGAGGTCCTGCACGACCTGCTTCTCGCCGAGGCTCTCGATCTCGATGGCGCGGTAGCGGATGCCGGCCGCTTTCAGCGCGGGGACGATGTCGGCGAGCGCGTCGCGCTTGCGCACGAGGATGGCGGAGCGACCGTGAGCCTGCTTTACCAGGTCGACAATTCTTCGAGATTCGGAAACCCGGTCCGCCACGTGGTGCCAGGCGACCGGCTCGCCTTCGAGCGCTTCCTTGTCGGGATGCGCGGTGGCGGCGGAGTAAGGCACGGCGCCGGTGGGGCGGTCGGCTTCGCGCGGCAGGATCTCCCGGAACGAGGCGTTGAACCAGTCGACCAGCCGCGGCTGCGAGCGGAAGTTCGTGGTGAGGGTGAGGCGCTCGAGCTTGACGGTGCCGAGGCCTTCGCTCCACGCGTCGAGGAAGAGCGCCACCTCCGCCTCGCGGAAGCGGTAGATCGACTGCATCGGGTCGCCAACCAGGAATAGCGTGCGGCCGTCTTCCGCCTCCCAGCCTGCGGTCAGCCTTTCGAGCAGATCAAACTGAGAAACCGACGTGTCCTGGAACTCGTCGACCAGGATGTGCTGGATGCGCGTGTCGAGGGCGAGCAGGAGGTCGGTCGGCTCCTCCGGCGTGCCGAGCGCGCGCACGGCGCCTTGCGCGATCTCGGTGAAGTCGGTCTCGCCGCGCTCGGCGAACACGACCTTGAGCTGCGCCCCGGCGCGCGGCAGGAGCTCGAGCATCGCGCCGAGCACTTGCCATTGCTCGTCGGTGTAGTGCTCGGGAGGGAGCGAGAGAACACGCGCCAGAGCCTGACGAAGGGGTTCGTCATCGGAAAGAGACTGCGCCTCGGGGTCGTTCTTTCGCCAAGTGAGCTTCTGGGTGAGCATCGCCTGCGCGAACTCGGGCGAGGCCTTCGGATGGAGCAAGCGCGCGTGCGCGAGCAGGCGATTGCGTTCGCGCCGCAGGGCCGCCTCCAGATCATTTCTCGAAGGAGCGGAACCGGCCTTGCGCAACCACTGGTCGCGGCGCGCGAGCATGGAGGCGATCTGGTCGGCGGCCGCGTCCATGTTGTTGTCGAGGTGCAGCAGCACGCGGCCGGCCGCCGGCGTCAGCTCCTCGAGCGTGCGCATGGCGGCTTCGCGGTAATGCTCCGTCGCATCCTCGACGACCGCGGGTTGCGCGCCGAACTTCGAGGTGACCGGCATCTGGCGCACGAGCGAGGCGCAGAAGGCGTCGATGGTCTGGATCTTGAGACGGTGCGCGATGTCGCCCGGGTTTTTCCCCGTGGCAGACAGGTTTTCCAGGACCCGTTTTCGCATCTCCGCCGCCGCCTTGATGGTGAAGGTGATGGCGAGGATCTCCTCGGGCTTCTGCACCGTGCCGAGCAGGCGGATGTAGCGCTGTACGAGAAGCTCGGTCTTCCCCGAGCCGGCCGGCGCCTGGACGATAAACGAGCGCCGCGGGTCGAGCGCGGCGTCACGCTGTTGTTGATCGGAAATCCTCTCTATCATGCGGGGAGGAATTCCTTATGTTGAAACTCTATGACCTTGCCGGCGCCGAGGACGACCGGCGCTTCTCGCCCTACTGCTGGCGCGCCAAGATGGCGCTCAAGCACAAGGGCCTCGAGTTCGAGACGATCCCGTGGCGCTTCACCTAGAAGGACGCGATCGCGCCGCACG